>JAYUSZ010000024.1:0-6302 GCA_043755435.1 Bryobacterales bacterium
CTCCTTCACGGCGTGAAGCTGGGCAACGACGTGACGCTGGGCAACGTAACAATCCCCTTCTGATCCGGGTGACTCCTTCACAGGGCAGGAGGATGAACCATGTGGCTGAAACCGCAACCTGTAACAATCCCCTTCTGATCGGGGCGGACTCCTTCACGAGCTGCGCAGAGGAACTCCAATGAAAAAGATTTTGTAACAATCCCCTTCTGATCGGGGCGGACTCCTTCACATACGACGCACCACGTAGCGATAAGGGCGAGAGAATCGTAACAATCCCCTTCTGATCGGGGCGGACTCCTTCACCTTCAGAGGAGAACTATGTACGCGATAATTGAGATTTCGTAACAATCCCCTTCTGATCGGGGCGGACTCCTTCACGCCTTTGCTGTTGCTTATAACTTGTTCATACCATACAGGTAACAATCCCCTTCTGATCGGGGCGGACTCCTTCACAAATCTATGTTTGTAGCAGCAGCAGGACCCAATTCGGGTAACAATCCCCTTCTGATCGGGGCGGACTCCTTCACGGCACAGCCACAGCCGGGTACAGGGGCACAGCCACAGGTAACAATCCCCTTCTGATCGGGGCGGACTCCTTCACTCTGAAATAAAATTCCTAGTTAGTAGTAATAAAGCGTAACAATCCCCTTCTGATCGGGGCGGACTCCTTCACAGAAAGGAGGGCATACTTATGCCACAACATTCACCAGTAACAATCCCCTTCTGATCGGGGCGGACTCCTTCACTGCGGCCCAGTGGCTCCGGCTGGCCCAACCAAACTCCCCGTAACAATCCCCTTCTGATCGGGGCGGACTCCTTCACTCTTACCATTTTTCCCTACTTGTTTTCAATAGTTTGCAAGGTCATTTTTCAACACCTCCATTTTTTGCCAAATATTTCACCTTTTGCGGGCCAATTTTGACTCCAGTAAATCTCGGTATCTTAAACATAAACAAGATGTTACGGTGAAACCAAACACCCCCCTGCAAACTGTAGAATTTCTTCAGTCACCAGAACTTATTCAAAAAAAACGAATTACCTCAAAAAATATAGTATTCTGGAACCTCTGGCCTCTTATTCTTCCCCATAACCACCAACTTCTTGGTGCACGCGGCGCAGAGTGGGATGATCCACAGGGAATCTTCATCTACATCTATGACGCGTCCCAAGCGTTCGCGGATTCGTTCGGCTAAATCATCTTCGGCCTCCACCCAGAAAACGCTTTCCTGGACACGTTGACCATAGTCGAGGAGGATGTTGACCAAACGATTGCGTCTTGCGTCATCGGAAGAATCGTAGCAAACCACCCATTGAATCATGTTCCCTCCGGTGTTTCCTGATTGGGAGCGAAATTATAGGGTACCCATTTGTCCCCCGACTTTAGCATGGCTTGAAAATTGGCAACCTCGCGCCGCAACAGATCGCGGAAATGCCACTGCTTGGGCTCGCTCTTTTCTCTTGGTTCGCGTTCGACGGTAGTCAACATCCAACGTTCGTAGGCGTCGAAAAATTTACGCATAGCGTCAGGTTTCAGGAACAGGCCACCGTGATCGTCGCGGCGCTCGAAGTCGTCTTCGCGGACCTGGCCGCGATTCGCAATGGTCAAAACGAATCTATCGGCCACCGGAGCGCGGAAGGGCTCCATTAGATCCAATGCGAGGGATGGCCGCGCACCATCCACTTCATGAAGAAATCCGATTGCGGGATCCAACCCGAAGGCTTCGCCGAGCGCGGATAATTCCTGCATAAGCAGCGTATAGGTTAACGAGAGTAAGGCGTTGAGAGGATCTTTAGAGGGATGTTTCTGGCGGCCTGGCCAAACAAGTGTGGAACGGTTGAACTTCATCAGTCCCTCAAAATAGAGGCGTGCGGCTGAGCCCTCACGACCTTGCAGTTCGGGGAGCGTGGAAGCCTCCATAAGTCCGGCATGAATATCACGGATGGAGTGGCGAAGTTGCAGAGTGGGATTGGTATCGCGGTCGCGGTCTTCATAACGTTCCAGAACGGTTAGGCTGTTTTCCAACTTAGCCCGAATGGTTTGGCGTGCCGTGTCCAGTGATTGCGTGGCGTTCTGACGCATGCCATATTGCTGTAAGCGCAGTAAGACGTTTTTGCCGGGTGGCGGGGCTAGCGTCCCGCGAAAGCGTCCTTGTCGGGTGAATAGGCTTACGGCGATGTTGTGATCGAGCGCTTCTGCCATGGCCTGGCTGGTAAGCTGCACATTGCCAAAAATGAGGATGTGCTGCAACCGGTAGTAGGGCAAGTCCATGGCGATTTCGCCGTCCTGTTCCAGTAGAAAGCGGTCTCCGCTCTTGCGCAGAATGGCCCCTTGTTGGGTGATGTAAAGGAAAGGCATGTCGTCTCCGGTTTTCAGTTGGGTGTGCGCTGGCGGGAACGCTGCGGCCTTGCGAGCAGGTTTTTGCAAGGGTTGCGGTTGATGGGCTTTGCGGTATTTGCGCAGCAAAGCCTGCGGCATGAGCGGCGCAAGAAATAGAAGACGCCCATCGTGCTTATGGGGTTTCCATGGGATAGAGGCTTCGGCAGCGCTGAACTTAACGCCAAGGAATTTGAAACCCTCTTCGAAACTGGTGAGACGGGTTTTTTTGAAATTCAATTTCAAGGCCAGTTGCTTGAGGATGGTTTCCGTTAGTGCGAGAGCAGTTCTGGCGGATTCGGGGGATTTGCAGAGGATGACGAAATCGTCGGAATACCGGATCATTTTGCAATCACTTTCGGCAAGGGCAACATCGAGTGGAGTGAGGAAGAAATTGGCCAGAAGCGGTGAGAGGGGAGAGCCTTGAGGGACTCCGCGGCGGAGCTTGGTTAATTCATGGCCATCCCAGACTTCGGCTTTGATCCATTGGTTGAGTACGTGGAGGGCGGCGGGGTCGATGGCAGTCTCTTGGATGAGGCGTTCTTCCATCAAATTATGGGAAATTTCGTCAAAGTAGGACGTGATGTCGGCATCAACGACGTGGGTCCAACCGTGATCGCGAAGTTGGAGGATACGGGCAACGGCGCGATCGACACCGCGGCCGGGGCGGTAAGCGTAGGACATTTCCAGGAACTCTTCCTCAAAACTGCGGGAGAGCATGCGGGCAAAGGCGGTTTGGAGGACGCGGTCGCGGACTGAGGGGACGAGCAGTTGGCGGCCGATGCCGGTTCCTGGCTTCTTTTCGACAACGATTTTTCGTAGAGGCAGAGGGAGGTAGGATGCGGTTTTTAGCTGGCCTAACATTTCTGGAAGCGCGGCGGCGGATTGCGATTCAAAGCGGTCGACGGTGACGCCGTCGACACCGGGGCCGCCGGCGTTTTCGTGAACCCGCTCCCAGGCGGATTCGAGAAGTGGTTGGGTTAGATCGTCGAGCATAGGTGGTTATCCAAAACGGCAGTTGAAAGGTGAACGATTAACAAAATGGCCACTGGGAAATAGGGTCCCCAAAGAGTGAAACTGAAGTACCTAAAAAGTGTCGCCAATGGGGACATTGGAGACAGGCAGCTCGCATTGGGCAACACAGTAATTTCATGGGAAGTACTGTAGCTTGTGCCAGTCACCAATGTCCCCACTGGCTTGTGGCATCCAGTTTTATGGAGACTGGCAGCACCACGTGCCTTGGGGTTCGATTTGGAATGTAGTGGGGGTGTCGACGCGACTGCCTGGGGACCACATCATGGGGGATGGTTCGATGTCCTGGCCAGCGCCCTTGCCTGATCCGTTCGAATAGCGGGTGCCGCGACCGCTGACGAGTTCGATTTCACCGAGTGCTTCCAGGCCGGTGGTGGAACAAAAACCTGCAAGATGGCAGCCTTTTACACCTGCAAGGGAACCGTCGGGTTTGAGAGTGAATTGTTCTTCGAAGAGAGTAGTCACGGGCGTGCAACTTACAAGACGCAACATGCCATAGCCGTAACCGAGGTTGCCACCGACGGTGAGGTGATCCAATTCTTCCAAGCGCTCGCAGTTTTTGAGAAGGACATAGCCTTGGAAGTGCATGCCGGGAGCATGGAGATATTCGCGTTCGTGGAGGGCTCCGTCGAGAGCGGTAAATGAGTCAGGATCGATGGAAACTGAGGCGACGGCGTGGACAAAGTTGGCTTCAAACCAACCGGGGGTGTGGCCGTTGTAGTGCAGGCCTTTGTCGAGGTAGCGTGGGCGTAGGAGGCCGTCGCGTTCGGTCCAGGGAAACAGAGCGGTGAATCGGGCACACGCGCCCAGTTCGGTTTCGGCTTGCTGGTAGGGGTTGCCGTTGTCCCACCCTTTTCCATACCCACGAGCTCGAGCAGCGGCTGACGCGCCCCATACATTGCGCGCTGGGATAAAGTATCGCGTGCGGCGAATTTGTCCGAGCCGGTGCCAGCCGATATGGACAGGCGATTCGGCGCGGTAATCCAACTGGTAAGCTGTCCAGGTCATTTTTTCTTCTCTGGCGGCGGTGGTAGCGGCTTCGGATCGGGTAGCGTCTTAATGTGGTAGCGGAGATAGATGAGCATTTGATCGAGCAGTTGTTTGCCTTCGATCAGTTGGTGGAGGTCGCTGCCGAAGGTTGCGCGATTGTAGTCTGCTGTTTTGAGCAGGGCTTCGCTTTGTTTGGAAATCTCTTTGGCCAAGTCGTTCTTATGGGACAAGGACTGCAAGTAGAGAAAGAAGGCGGATATGCCTTGATGGGATAGGACGCTCGCGGCATTTTGATTGAGTTTTTCGGCATCGTTCTTCTTCACGTTTGAATTACGAGCCTTTTCGGCAATGTCGGATGCTGTTTTGGCAGCTTCCAAATCGAGATTCATCCAGCTCATTTGCATTCCCCCTTCCAGCATTCGACGCGGAGACGGCCGAATCCTCGTGTGTTCAAGCCACCAACACCCATGTTCTCCATGTCCTTCAGTGCTTTTTCTATCTTGCAGTCTAGATCCATGTCGGGCTTGATCGGTAACGATTTTCCAGATTCGTCCTTTATGCGGAAGTATTCTGTTTGCTGAATACCGGCTTTGAACCAGAAGACGGTGGTTCGCGGGATAGCCTCGGCGGTGAAGAGTGCGCCTGGTTCGGCGGTGCCTGTGGACGGACTGATAGATACCGAGGTTCGGACTTCCAGATTGTCGTTGACAACGGCGCTAAAAAGATCGTCGGCAATAACTGCGATGTGATCGGCAGCACCTTGCGCCTTTAAGTCAACAGGTAATTTTATTTTTGGGACTTCGACACCGGTGGCACGGTCGAGACTCAGCCAGCCCAAACGAATCCGTCCTTTGCCGTCTTTGTTGGTCAAGGCTTGATATTCATGATTGATGTTGAGAGCTGCGGCCAATTCTTTACGTTTTGCATCGTCTACCTCATCGGCATCCAGCAAAACTTGTGGCGAGGTTACCCACCAGGTTTCCATACCTGATGCGACAGGAAAGAGTAAGATCCTTGCGTCAGTGAAAGTGGCCAATCCTTGAAAGCTGGATTTGTCGTTTCCCTTGGAAAATCCAAATGCGACGCAGACGGGGCAACAAGGTTTGCCGCAATGGTCTTCACCTTTATCGCCACCCTTGCCTGCGCAGCTTTTAGTTTTTCCGTCGCTTGGATCCAGGTAAAGGTAACGGCTACTCTTCGCTCCGTCGGGCCAAGTCTCCCGCATAGCCGCATAAGCGCGAGTCACGCCTAAGATGCTGCTGCCTGGAATTTTCGGAATGCGGCTGCCGGGTTCGCGGACGATGAGGTTATCCACGCGTCCCAGTTGAAACTCGCCGGTGCCGACATGAATGGGGTCCAGCGCCAACCCCGCGTAAGTTTTGAATTTTATGGCCATAGGATTCCTTTTAGTTGTCCAACTGTTCCTTTAATACTGCCCAATGCAATTGCAAGGTCTTTTCCAGAAGTCCCTGTTCAAACGCGGACTCGAAGCGCTGCCAATTCTTGCCTAGATAATGCTGCCCCAGAGTTTTGCCGATTGCTTGGAGTGCTGCTTCACCCCTTTCAGGGTCACTGCTGGTCCAGGCGGTTCGCCGGGAATCGAGCGCAAACCAGAGATTACGGAGGGGCCGATCCCCGATTTGAGTGTCCTTGAGAGATTGCCAAATGGATAGGCACTCTTCGAATTCCTGGAGAGTCATGAGGCCCATGCGCTGGACTCCGGTGCGTTTGAATAAAGTTTTTTCGACATCCTGTTGGAGCACGATGGTCCGCTGCTCTGGAGACTGATGGCTAT
Source organism: Bryobacterales bacterium (assembly GCA_043755435.1). Taxonomy (GTDB): domain Bacteria; phylum Acidobacteriota; class Terriglobia; order Bryobacterales; family Bryobacteraceae; genus JANXSF01. The sequence continues at coordinate 6,192 of JAYUSZ010000024.1, forward strand.
TCATGTCTTCAGAAGTGAGATTAAGGTTGAGCCGGTCTCCGGAACCGCCTAGTACGATTCCGTCGTAAAGGTTGGGTCGTTCTAATATGGAAGTACCTTCGGCTAAGTCCT
>JAYUSZ010000025.1:0-6301 GCA_043755435.1 Bryobacterales bacterium
GCCAACAGGGTCCAGCCGGCTCGCAGGGATTATGTTGCCAGGAAGTGGTTGGCGCGAAAAACGCCCATTTGGAGCAGGGACCGTGGTGAAAGGATCATAAACCTGATAACGCGAGCCAAGCTTGAGCAAAGCGCCAAAATCCCCCCGGCGCTGGGCTTCTGTGGGCACCGTGCCAGTGAACGATAGGTTCCGGATGATGGTCAGATCCTCAAAACCGAAAGTCCAGAACGTTTTGTTGTGGCCCTTGTAAACCTTCGGAATGGAGATGGGGCCAGTCATCGTTGCTCCCCAGCGGCGATGCAGCCAGGTAGGAATTTGGCGATCTCGTTCAGTCTGGGTAAGGTTGTTTCTCGGATCGTAAAGAAAGCGATTAGTGAACCATGGCACTGCACGAATGTTTGAGTTATCCAGGAAGAAAGTACCGTGGATGGTGTTGTTGCCGGACTTCATGCTGACGTTAGTCATTGCCCCAACAGCATGACCAATAGATGCATCGTAAGTGGCCGTATTAGTTTTGAATTCCTGCACTAAGTCCTGCGGCGGTGAAAATGCTGCGTTGCGGTTTGCCATAACAGGGGAGCCGTCCACGGTAGCTTCACTGCCATTGCCACGCGTGCCATTGACAATAATGCCGGTGGCAGCGCCGTTGTCCATACCATTGCCTGCCGACCGGCCGCCAGAGGAGAGCACGCCGGCTGTCAGGCGGGTAAGGTAGAACGGATTGCCGCCAACAACTGGTAATTCCTGCACGCGCCGCTGATCCATAACCAGCCCAAGACCAGCAGAGGATGTTTCAAGCAGCGGAGTTTCACCGGAAACTTGTACTGATTCGGCTACATCGCCAAGGGTAAGTGAGAAATCGAGCGTGATGCGATCGCCAATGCGGAGTTGAATATTGTCGCGCACAGACTTCTTGAAACCAGCTGCTTCCACGGTGATGCGATAGACGCCGGAGATCAAGTAAGGAATCTCAAAATTCCCGCTTTCGTTGGTCTGCGACGAGACGGAAGCATTGGTGGCAGTGTTGGTGGCCTGCACTGTTGCTCCAGCAACAAGGGCTCCGGTAGGGTCAATGGCTCGGCCAATGAGAGATGCTCGCGATTCCTGAGCATAGGAACTAGAAGCAAATAGAAGGGCTACTAGAATGAGACGAAATTGCATTGGAAGACTCCTGAATGGGTTTGCCTGTAGGGTGCCCAGTATCTGAATTATATATGGGCAGTATGTTGAACGGGTTCAATATTTTCATTGACAGCTGCCCGGAATAGCTTCATACTGAAATTGAACACGTTCACTTTATGCCCAACAATACACGAATCCTCTCCGCCGCAGCCATGGTTACAGCCCTCTATGCCGGTGGCTACGGCATGATCCAGATTGCTGGGCTCTATGGGTTTACCCTCTTTCTTCTAGTACCCATTTGTCTGGGTGCAATTTCGGCATGGTTGACACAGCCAACCAACTCGCGCAAGGCAATGCGCACCGGTGCAAGCGGTGCCTTGCTCATCACTCTGACTTTAGTGATCTTTAAATGGGAGGGGCTCATCTGCATCGCCATGGCCATTCCGCTGATTCTGCCGCTTGGTGCTCTCGGCGGTTGGCTCATGTACAAGTCGCAAAATCTGGCGGTTAGTAAAGGGCCAATAGCACTCTTGGCATGTCTACCCCTTGGCACATTGAGCTTGGATATTACTTTGAAGCCGCCGGTTTACAAAATACAAACATCCATAGTAATCGCAGCCCCACCGGAAATAGTTTGGGAGCATGTGGTTGCCTTTCCACAAATGGACGAACCTACACAGTGGTTTTTCAAAGCCGGGCTAGCCTACCCAAAAAGAGTGCGCATCGAAGGGGAAGGCACGATCGCCACGCGCTATTGCGATTTCTCAACAGGCTCATTTGTGGAACCCATTGAGATTTGGGATCAACCGCGTCTGCTTCAATTCGCGGTTACCGAATCTCCGGCACCCATGAAGGAATTGAATCCGTTCGGAGACATTCAACCAAAACATTTGCACGGCTATATGGTTTCCCAGCGCGGCCAGTTTAGGCTAACGCAAATGCACGACGGAGGCACACTTCTCGAGGGCACTTCCTGGTACAAGCACGGCCTGTGGCCTGCTGGATATTGGCGATTGTGGTCCGACGCAATCGGTCATCAAATTCATCTAAGAGTCCTCCGCAATATCAAGACTCTGTCAGAACAGCCCCAGCCCGCCTTAGCCGCTCAAACTCAACTGCATCCATCCCCAACAGATCGCGCAAAACTTCCCTAGTGTGCCGGCCAAGCACCGGCGCACCCGTTGTCACTCGCCCTGGATTGCTTCCCATTTTCACGGGTAACCCGGTAACCTTCATGCGCCCAGCCACTTCGTGCTCCACTTCAGGAAACAGGTCGCGCTCCATGGAATGCGCATCCTCCACGACTTCTTGAAAATTACGCACCAACGTCACGGGCACACCAAATTTGCCCAGCCGTTCCACCCAGTAAGCCGCCGACTGTTCTTTGAATCTCGCCGCCAACTCAGGCTCCAATACTGCCCGATTGGCAACTCGCAAAGCGTTGCTCAAGTACCTGGGATCAGTTCCATAGTCGGGTCGATCCATTGCTATGCAGAAAGCCGCCCACAACTTTTCACTGGCCACCGCAATCGTAATTTCACGATCAGCACAAGCAAAGCTGCAATACGGCACAATGGTTGCAAACGCCGTCCCCAATGGCTTCGGCACCACACCCGCCCCCATATAAGTTGCCAGGTTCGACGCCATGGCAGACACCAGCGAATCCAACATCCCCACATCCACAAATTGCCCGCGCCCAGTTTTATGCCGAGCTTCCAACGCCATCAGCGCTCCGCTCATCGCAAACATTCCGGCAGTAACATCAGCTACTGAATGCCCGCAGCGAACCGTTTGTCCATCCGCAGTGCCGGTGACACTCATCAACCCGGAGGAGGCCTGCACAATCAAATCCATAGCCGGCTCCTGACTCCTAGGGCCAGTCTGCCCATAGCCGGAAATGGAAACGTAGATCAAGCGGGGATTGGTTTCCGACAAAGCATCGTAGCCAAGCCCCAAGCGCGCCATGGTGCCTGGCCGGAAGTTTTCAATCAGGATATCGGACTGCTCCGCCAGCCGCTTCGCCAAAGCCAAGCCTTCGGGATTTTTCAAATCCAACGCCACGCTCTGTTTTCCGCCGTTCAAGCCCAGGAAAAAGGAAGCCTCACCACTTTGGAAAGGCGGTCCCCAGGTTCGTCCCATATCCACTGAGGTGGGGCTTTCCACTTTAATAACCTGCGCCCCGTAGGCGGCTAGCAACATGGTGCAGTAAGGGCCTGCCAGAGCGTGGGTGAAATCCAATACGGTGAGCCCAGCAAGGGGCGGAGTAGACATGCCTTACTATTAGAGCGTAATGAAAGGAATGTTGTATTAGGCTAGTGGGGTAGAGCCAATATTGTCTTGCATCAAGATGTTATCCTTTTCTTTGACAGGCAAATGACACTGGCGCTCCATGAATTGTTTTCCATGCATCCTGACCTTGGGCAGCTTGATTTTGTAGACTGGCCAAAGGCAGGTGCCTTAGCTCTTCAGCGGTCTGGACATGTCTCTCCTGCTCAAACAGACATCCACCACGACAAAGTCAAAAGCACAGCGAATATCGAATGGTTGAGGCAAACCCCAGACTCCCTAAAAATGATAGAGCCCTTAGATCTTACGGAAGCTGGTGCAGTAGCTGTTGCGTTGGCATACGCAAATTGCTCTGCGGGTTGGGTTGCCTCCCGCCGAATGCGGCAAGGGGAATTTGCTGACTATTTACTGGAAAACACCAGTGGTTGTTCGTTGGCACTGGAAATTAGCGGAACAATAGACGAAAATCCACAAACCCGCTTAAACACAAAATTGAATCAGCTTGCCCGTTGCACTCTGGAGGTTGATTTCCGTCTCGCCATAGTTGTGGCATTTAATCAATTATCCATCACTGCTGGGAGCCTCTGATGCCAGATCCCATTCACTCGCGCCTCAATGCCTTGGTTTCAATCGCAATTCACCGTGCCGAACTTCATGAAAAAATGGGTTCGGCCTTAGTCGCCGAAGCGTGGCGCGAAGTTATGTTGTGTGAACAACAATTGGTAGCGATTACCCCTGCTTTCACCATCCCCGGTGGAATTGCTAGAGTTGGTGCCGTGGCGGCCGCTTTGGCTTCTGGAAACCGCCAGGAAGCGAATCGGCTCGCGCAGGTTTACCGCGCTGATGATTCTCTAAGCGACGAAAGACGGCGTGCCCTTGACCGCATCTTCCAAGAGGAAGACGAAGCTTATAGCCGTAAGTTTAGAGGATCGGCTAAGGATCGGCTGGCCGTTGAAGGTTGGAGAGTCGAGTTGAAAGCAAACCCCAGCATCTTCCCCATAGCAGCATAATCCATGGAAACCGTTGCCTTCTACTCATATAAGGGGGGGGTTGGCCGCACACTCCTAGTTGCCAACACTGCTAAGTTCCTTGCTTTTTCTGGCCACAGGGTCGTTGCCCTCGATCTCGATTTTGAAGCCCCGGGGCTGCATTTCAAACTTGGGAGCGAAGCGGATTTGGCCAACGCATCGTCCGGTTCTCTTCGCGGAGCGATCAACGAAATGGCCGATGTCCTGGAAAGCGACGACCCACCAAAGGATGGCCTTCGGCGGGCTGCAATCAAAGTAGAGTTAGCCCCTGGCAAGAAAGGTTCGCTTACACTTATTCCGGCAGGTGCTGCACCTTCTTCTGCTTATTGGACCACGCTGCAGCGGCTCCTCAATGCACTTCGCACTCCTCGTCGCCAAGGTGGATTGTTGGAAGCAGTCGTGGATTTGAAGTACCGCATTGAAGACGAGTTTTCCCCAGACTACTTGCTGATCGATTCCCGCACTGGTATCACCGAACTAGGCGGCCTTGCTACCTCCATACTAGCTGACCGCGTCGTGTGCCTAACCACTACTACCCGTGAATCCATTGAAGGCACTCGCATCGTCGCCCAAGCCCTAAGAACAGCTCCTCGTCTTTCCTCACAACTACCCCTCCGCGTCGATTTCCTCATCACTCGCCTTCCATCAACATCGGCCGGCTCACCCACGGTGGAAAGCCTAATCAAAGATCTGGGTGGTCCCGTCAAACTCCTCCCACACGATTCAGAAATTTCTGAAAAGGAGCGAGTCTTTGACGGATCGGAGACCGACAACCAAGGGTCGTTATTCCCAGCTACTTTGAATTGGATCGAAGAAACGTTCCCTGCAAATAAACGGGATGCCGAAGCTGCTCGCCGCCGCATGACTGCCCTGGCATCAATGAAACGATTCAAAATTGCCCTATCCTTCCCCGGCCAGCACCGCGACCGCGTCGAATCCATCGCCGGCTATCTAGCCCAAAGTCTTGGGCGCGACCACATTCTTTACGACAAATGGTACGACGCGGAATTCGCACGCCGCGATCTCGATATTTACCTGGCAGACCTCTACCATAGCCATTCCGAATTGCTGGTCGTCTTTCTCTGTGACGAGTACGAAAACAGCGAATGGTGCAAGCTAGAATGGCACGATATCCGCGACCTTCTGAAGAAGCAACAAGCAGATCGGGTCATGTTCCTCACCTTCGATCCTCAAGCCAAAGTCGCCGGAATCCGCTCCAATGATGGCTACCTCGACATTCGAAACATGGCAAACCAGGAAGTAGCGGATAAAATTCTCAAGCGCTACTCATTACTAGGCTCCCCTCCCGAAAAATACCTTGCCTGGCTCCGTGAACAAACCAGCACCATCGATATCCGCGGCTTCATCGGCTCCAGTCAAGTCCACCTCTTCCCCATAGAAGAACTCTACATTCCGCTCACCACCACGGCCCCTCAAGAAAAGGACCCGCAAAACTTCCGCACCCGCGCACCCATGGACCTCCGCGACGCCCTCGAACATCGCCGCCTTGTCGTCGTCGGTGATCCCGGCTCCGGCAAAAGCACCTTCCTCCGTCGCATCACTCACCAAATTGCCGGTGACGCCCAGCAAGGTGCCGATAAAATTCCCATCTTCATCCGTGTTGCCGAACTCACCAACCACATGGTGCGCCACCCCAACCAGGAAGCCCCGGAATCGCCCCAATGGCTGCTGCATTTTCTGCAATCCAAAAGCAATGAATACAAGTGGGGATTGAAGCCCGATTTCTTTCCAAAGCAATTGCAAAGTGGCTCCGCTGTGGTGCTGTTCGATGGTCTTGACGAAGCTCCCGATCAGGAAGACCGCGAACGCATCGCCCGGCTTGTCGAAAACGCCGCACACACCTA
>JAYUSZ010000026.1:0-6299 GCA_043755435.1 Bryobacterales bacterium
AGGACGTGGCATTCGTATTCGCGGCGGTGTGCCGCGAACTTACTACGTCGGGATTGAATCAGCGATGCCTGCAGTACCTGGAGTGAAGGCTCCAGTAAAGGCGTTGGTAGTTGCTCCGTTTGGTATGGAAGAGGGAACTTCGGTGCGCATTGAAGGAAGTGAGTTCGGGCTAGTAGTGGGTGAACCCGCTGAATTCCGATTCTTCGCTTCATCGATCCGGAAGAAGGACGCCCCTGGAGAATTGATTGAAGTTGTGGGCGATGAACTGGAAGAATTGAGTCCAGTTGAGGTTTGGATGGAAGATGCAACGTCATCCAACAGCCCACAGGTAAGCGTGGTTCGCGTCACACTGGAAAGTTCAGTAACCGAAACTGGTCTATTGGAACTGTGGTGTGTGTCGCGCGATGAGCGCCGCTGGAAACTGGAATTTAACATTCGGGAACGTGTGCAATGAAAATCGGCATTGATTTAGGAACAACCAACAGCGCGCTGGCATTTATAGATCCAAGTGAAGCGGAGGAAGCGGAATTTCCACCGATTCACATTTTCGAAATCCCGCAATTGGTTTCCGCGGGACAAACAGAATTACGGCGTACGCTGCCTTCGTTTCTCTATGTGGGAGATCGCGAACCTTCCGTGGGCGTGTACGCACGGGAACAGGGGGCATTGGTTCCCACTCGTAGTATTCACTCGGCGAAGTCGTGGTTGTCGAACGCAGAGGTGGATCGTACGGCAAAGATTTTGCCATGGGACGTGCAGGAATCGTCGCGAGAGTTTTCTCCTGTTGAAGTTTCTTCCAAGTACTTGGCACACATGCGCGAGACTTGGGATGCAGCTCATCCCAATGAGCCCTTGGCGGATCAAGACTTGGTGTTGACGGTGCCTGCTTCATTCGATGCAGAAGCTCGCGAACTAACGGTGCAAGCTGCCAAAGAAGCAGGGCTTGAGAAAGTAACACTGATTGAAGAGCCCGCCGCGGCCTTCTATTCGTGGATTGCAAATCACCTCACTCAGTCTCGCAAGAGCTTGTTTGACGGGATGACAGTGCTTGTCTGCGACGTTGGCGGCGGCACTAGCGATTTCACGCTGATCAAGGTTTCCCGCACTGGCGACTTAGTCGATTTTACCCGCACTGCGGTGGGTAAGCACTTGTTGCTTGGCGGCGATAATCTTGATTTAACGCTTGCCTGGTTGGTTGAAGCAAAGCTGGGTACACAGCTTTCCATTCGTCAGCGAAGCGGGTTACGCCGGCAATGCGCTTCGGCAAAAGAAAAGATGCTGGCGGATGCCACTCTTGAAAAAGTGGATATTACGGTGCTGGGAGCTGGTTCGTCGTTGATTGGCGGAACGCTGCGAACTGAAATCACGCGGGCGGAAGCGCTCGAACTGGCTTTGGATGGATTCCTTCCGTTTTGCGAATTGAGGGATCGACCAAAGGAAGATAAAAAAAGCGTCTTTCGTGAACTTGGTCTGCCCTATGTCGCGGATCCTGCAGTGACCCGCCATTTGGCTGCGTTCCTGGAAAGTGCTGGAGGGGCTGTGCCTGACGCGATTCTGTTCAATGGCGGATTTTTCATACCGGCCATTCTTCGCGACCGCGTTGCCGACGTCCTGGAAAAGTGGTTTGCAAAGCGCCCTATCATTCTTGAAAATCACGATTTAGATTTAGCAGTCGCTGTCGGCGCGGCTTACTATTCGCACGTTCGCACCACAGGAAGCGGCGTACTAGTTCGAGGTGGATTGCCTCGTACTTATTTTCTAGGTGTGGGCGATGTGGCGGATGGCATTCGAGCCCTTTGTCTGGCTCCCAGGGGAGTGGAGGAAGGTGCGACGTTGGCCTTGGATGTGCCGAATTTGCGACTCGTGGCGAATAAGCCAGTGTCGTTCCGTTTGTATAGTTCCTTAACCCGGACCGGCGACCAATTAGGGGATCTGGTGGAGTTTCCGGCATCGGCACTTGACGGCGATCTGCATGTGCATGCTCCGCTGAATGCCCTGATCCGTTTCGGTAAGCCGGTTGGCGAGCGGCTAATCCCGGTGAAGATCGGCGCTAAGCTTACTGAAGTTGGCACTCTTGAAACATGGTGCGATTCGCTGGAAAGTGAACATCGTTGGCGTTTGCAATTTGAGCTGCGCAAAGCTGCCACGAAATCGAACAATGTGGGTAAGCGCGCCGCGGCAGTAGTGAGCGATGAAGCGGTTCAAAACGCTGTTCAACTGATTCAGGAAGTCTTCGGGCCGGAAGGCACGATGCCTCCAGAAGAACTGCCTGCCAAGTTGGAAGCGGCCATGGCGTTAGGACGAAGCTCCTGGCCACTGGCAGCCATTCGACAATTTGGCGGATTGTTTTTGGAACTGGCGGAAGGACGCAAGAAGTCTGCATCGCATGAAGCACGGTGGTTGAATTTGGCGGGACTTTGCTTGCGCCCTGGCTTCGGCTTTCCGGGCGATGAATTGTTGATGGAACAGGCTCGCCGGATCTACGCGCAAGGGTTGGTGTTTTCGACCCAGGTTCAAAACCAAAGCGAATGGTGGATTTTCTGGGGACGAGTGGCCGGTGGGATGAACCGCAATCAGCAGGTGGATTTGTACCAGCGTGTCTCGGCGAATCTGATCACTAGGGGAAAGCCCGTGAGACTGAATTCCAGCCTGGTGCGGGAAATGTGGCGCATGGCTTCCAGCCTGGAACATTTGCCAATTGGAACAAGAACTGAACTTGGGGACACTCTGATGAAGAGAGTGAAGGCTGGAGATTTCAAGGCCAGCGAGTTGTGGTGCATTGCTCGGTTAGGTTCGCGGGAACTTTTCTATGGTCCTTTGAATCAAGTACTGCCCTCGGCTACTGCGGGAAGATGGGCGGAAGCGCTAGCACCGCTAGAAGGTACCGCGGAGACGGTGGCCCGCTTAGCGCGACGAACAGGCAACGTCACAATCGATCTGCCAACTGCTACCGTGGATTCGCTTCGCAATCAATTGCGTCGCCGACCAGAAGGCGAAAAATGGCTCCCGGTTCTGGAAGGAGAAGGCGGCAAGGATCTGGACGCCATGGGCCGCATATTCGGCGAAGAACTTCCTACTGGACTAGTGATGACCGGTGGTCAATCCTAGAGCTTAAAATCGAAAGCGAAGCCAGCAACTATGTTGGAAGATTTGCCATTTGCTTCAAATGGTTTGAATTTCCACTTCTTCATTGCGGTGTTGATCGATGATGAGAAGAGCGGATTTCCGTTGAGGATCTGAACTTTTTCAACCGCCCCATTTGTATCAACAAAGCAATCCACTTGAACTTTCCCCGATAACCGCATCTGCTTGGCCATCGTGGGATATTCCGGGTCCACTTTAGACACCAATAGTTTGCGCGCTTCGCCTTCGGAGAGACGAACCAGATCATCAGCGGAGGCAATTGTGGGCCCGAAAGAAAGCACTACTGCTATAGAAGCAATGCTTAGCAAGTTGTTACTTTTCTTAGTTCTCATGTTGGTTTACCTTTGACTTTTTGTGACGTACAGGAAAACATATCGGGGCGAGAACCAATATAGTTAAAGAAAATCTTCACCTATTACTATTGAGATTCTTACCGAAATGATCTCTAGTCGGCACAGTGACCACGGAATCAGGCAATTAGAAAGGAAAGAATGGCAAAGTTTTTTCAAAATCAAAAACTGATAGTGAAGACCATGGGCGGTTTCGTAGTGACGTCGATCATTACGATGGCAGTTGGATTATGGGGGGTAAGTGCCGTCCAAACCGAAAGTGGAACGATTGAAAGAATATATACTCGCCATGTGGAGCAAGTTAGCGACCTAAAAGAATCACAAATCCATTTGCTAAAGGCCCTTTCTGGTCAAAAAAATGCCCTTGTTGCCTATACTCCCGAGCAGCGAAGCACCTTCCTTAAAGAGGTAGAAACGAGCCGCAATCAATTTGATCAAATTCTGAAGCACCTTCAAACAGCATCCACGGGCCCAGATCGGGATAGAGTGGGGCAGATTCAAACGTCTTGGGCAGAATTCGAAAAAGCAAACGATTTGGTGATCGCCAAACTGAAGGCTGACCAGGTAGAGCAAGCGTTTCTGGTTTCCAACGGAGAAGCTTCAGAGAAATTTGCCGCCACACAACATGCACTTCAATCACTGGTGGATCAGCGCAAGGCGGAAGGTAGTGCAGAATACAGAGACTCAATTGCCCGGAATAGAAATGCTCGATTTGTGATGCTAATCCTGTGTTTGGTTGGTGTAGGCCTTGGGCTCACATTGGGTTATGTGATTTCACAGGCCGTGGCCCGACCAATCGTTAGGGTTGTAGAAGGACTTCAAGCATTGGAGCGAGGTGACCTTACTCAAATCATTGGTATTGATACCCAAGATGAAGTGGGAATTCTAGCGCGAACTTATGACAACTTGACGGCTCGTTTGCGCGAAGTCATGAACGATGTACAAACCGCTTCTAATAATGTAGAGCAAGCGGTAGCACTTGTCTCTTCATCAGCAATAAGAGGGGGAGTAGGAGGACGATCAGGTGCAACAACGATTGAAGAAACAGCTGTTGCCATGCGTCAATTGCTCGAGAGTTCCCAACGAAACGCTCAACTTGCTTCGCAGGCAACCGAGAACTTCACCATAGTCCGGGCGAGCGCGGAGCAAGGCCGGAAAGCGATGGGACAGATGATTGATGCCGTAACAGCGATCAACAGTTCTAGCCAACAAATTTCCAAGATCATTCATGTAATGGATGAAATTGCTATCAAGACAAATCTACTAGCTTTGAATGCTGCCGTTGAGGCCGCTCATGCAGGAGATCATGGCAGAGGTTTCGCTGTTGTGGCCTCTGAAGTCCGCAATTTGGCCCAGAGCAGCGGAGAGGCGGCCAAGGACATCTCAAATCTCATTGCCGACTCGGTTACGAAATCGGAAACGGGTAAGAACCTGGCGGAACAATCGGGACAGGTATTGGGCGACATCACTGAGCAAATGGAGCAGGTTAGCAAGATGCTCCTGGATATCTCTGAAGGCAGCAGTTTGCAACGGGAGGCCATTGAGGGAGCCAGTAAATCGATAACCGCAATTGACAAGACAATGCAACAGAACTCAGAACAGGTCGGCCGCCTCCGGGAAGTGGTCAGCTACTTCAGGGTTTAGAAGCCACTTTTTTGTGAAAGGTGATGGACTAACCTTTTGCCACCGCTTTCGTCAAAATAGATGTTGTGGGGGAACTGTTAGCCATAGCATCGCAGCCGACACTGACGCTGGACGAGCCGGAACTGATACGCCTTGCCCAGAAAGGCGATCAGGATGCATTTGCACGTCTGGTGGAATCTTACGATAGCAATGTCCTGCGCATTGCCTACAATCTGCTGCGGTCGGAAGACGAAGCTCGCGACGTTTACCAGGAAGCGTTTCTTCGGGTTTTCAAGAACCTGGACAATTTTCGCTTTGATTGCAGCTTTCACACCTGGCTCTACCGGATAGTCACGAACATTTGCCTCGACCACCTGCGCCGCCGCAAAGTGCGTAAAGAGGAACCCTCCACTCAGCAGACCCCGGCTGGTACTATCAACTTAATTGACCAGATTGAAGAGCACCGCGCTTCCTCGGATCCGCAGCGTAGGCTCCTCAGTAAGCAACTGGGAGAAAAAATAAAAGCAGCACTTGAATCGCTAACCCCCCGCGAAAGAATGGTGTTTGAACTCCGCCATTATCAGGGGCTGCGACTGCGTGGCATCGGCGAGGCTCTGGGCACCACCGAGGAAGCGGCAAAGAATTGCCTATTTCGTGCGACGCAAAAAATGCGCGCTGCATTGGGAGAATTTGTATGAATTGTGAAAACGCTCGCGAAAGATTGACGCTGTTCGTTCACGGAGAACTCCATTTCGATGAGGAAGAACGGCTGGAAAACCATGTTGCTTCCTGTCCAGCTTGTGCTCGCGAATTGGCAATGGAACGCGCAATTCTAGAACTTGCAGAAGCGCACCGTTTGGAACCTGCCGTTGGGCAATTGGCAATGGCTCGCAGGGATTTGGCGAATCGGGTTGCTATCGAAAATCGTGGCTGGAGGGCACACATCAGCGAATGGTTCGATTTCCATCCCGGCATTCGGTTTGCGTTGATGCCCATTGCAGCGCTTTTATTGGCTGGTGCTGGGTTCTCCACCGGCTGGGCATTGCGCGAAGCAAAATCAGATTGGGGGCCAGTGGCACAACGGGTTCGTTTTGTTGAATCGGCTAAATCCGGTCAAGTAGAACTGGTTATCGACGAGATCAGGCAGCAGAAATTGTTGGGTGAAGTGGACGATCCTCGCAT
>JAYUSZ010000027.1:0-2498 GCA_043755435.1 Bryobacterales bacterium
AGTGAAGATCCTCGATTTCGGTTTGGCTAAATTGTCCGAACCAATCACGCGCGGATCAGAAGGTACCACCGTGCTTGCCAACAGCCCGAATACCGAAAAGGGCACAATCTTGGGAACCATCGCCTACATGTCGCCCGAACAGGCCGAAGGCAAGGAAGTGGACTGGCGTAGTGACATTTTCAGTTTCGGATCGCTCTTGTATGAACTGGTCACAGGGCAGCGCGCATTCCAGGGTGAGAGCGGCGTAAGGACACTCGCCGCAGTTGTGGAGAAAGAGCCGCAGGCGTTGAGCGAACTTGCTCCGGCAGCGCCACGGGAATTGCAACGGCTGATTGCCCGGTGCATGCGTAAGAAAGTGACGGAGCGAGCGCAAAGTCTGTTGGATGTGAAGCATTCGCTGGAAGAATTGCGTGGAGAGTTGGAGTCTGGGCAGTTGAGTGCGACCGGCGCTGCGGCAGCAGTTCCGCCGGCCAAGCGCCCCTGGTGGCCGGTTGCATTGGCGGCGCTGTTGGTACTGGCCGCGGGCGGACTCTTTGTCGGTAGCCGTTTCGGACGCCCACAGGTGCAAACTGTCTATAAGCCGGTGCCATTGACCAGCTATCCTGGACGCGAATCGCACCCCGCGCTATCTCCAGACGGGAGGCAAGTGGCTTTCAGTTGGAACGGCCCAGGCCAGGACAATACGGACATCTACATTCGGCTCGTCGGTGCGGGCGAGCCGTTGCGGTTGACCACTGATCCAGGTGCGGACACCGCGCCTGCTTGGTCGCCTGATGGGCAGTTCCTCGCGTTCTACCGGTTCGGAGCGAACAGCGGGATTTATCTCATTCCAGCATTGGGGGGAAGGGAGAGAAGGTTATGCAATAACCCAATGGGCGAGCTTTCATCGAAGCTGGCGTGGCTGAATAATGGGAAATCTCTAATATTAACGGGTGGACACAGTTTCTTTTTGGTGAACGTGGAATCGGGAGATAGGACTCCTTTCCCTTTGCCGGAGCCTTACGATGTTGGACACTTCCACCCATACTCGCCGTCTGTGAGTAGTGATGGTAAGGTGCTTGCATTTGTTGTTTCCGATCCCATCAAGGGCGACAGTCTGATTACCGGGCGACTAGCCGAAAATCAAATCAATGGGCCGTTGCAACAGATTTTCAAAACACGTTGGCAAACACTGGGAAACGTTGAATGGGCCGCAAATACCCAATCACTCTTGTTTACTGACACTCGCGGCGGATCATCAAAGCTCTTCCGCATTACTCCCGACGGAAAGTCTGAAGCAGAAATGATAGGCGGATTAGGAGAAGATATTATTGAACCTAGTGTTGCGGGCCAGCGCCTTGCTTATACTCACTTCTTCTCGGATTCCAATCTGTACAAGGCTTCGCTGGGAGACAACGGAAGATTCGGGCAACCTGTTCCCTTATTTCAATCCACGAGGCGAGAGACCAGGCCACAAATCTCGCCAGATGGAACGATGATCGCATTTGTCTCTGACCGATCCGGTGAAGGAGAAGTTTGGGTCGGGCAACTAAATGGTGAGGAACCAAGACAATTGACCAAGGGGGCGCTTGTGACGGATTGCAATTGGTCTCCAGACGGCCTTCAAATTGTATATGCAGGGGTTCGCGAAGGTGGGTCAGGGATGTTTTCGATTCCACTGCAAGGCGGCATGGCTCAGCCACTTGGCCGGATTGGGGCACGAGCTCCTTATTGGTCCCGTGATGGGAAGACGGTTTTCCATCACTGGGGTGAAAATCACATGCTGGAGATTTATCGCACCGATTCGACCGGCAAAGGAACCCCGGCCTTAGTGTTTGGGGAGGGAGCGGATCGAATTGTAAGTGATTCGCCAGATGGCAGATTTCTATTCGCACGGGACCGGAAGTTGGTAAAGATACCGGCGGCTGGTGGAAAAGCGTTGCCTGTTGCGGCGGAGAATGGGCTAAACGCTTGGGCTTCAGGAAAAGATGGAATTTACTTCGTAGAAACTGGGAAAGCAACGCTGCAGTATTATCGCTTTTCCGATGGCAAGATTAACGAAATCGCCAAATTTGATGAGCCACCTAAGCTCAATCAAAGATTTTCCATCTCGCCGGATGGAAAAACGATCGTCTACTCCAAAGTAGAACAACAGGTGAGGGATCTAGTGCTTGTGGAGAATTTTCATTGATGACCGGCACGCGCGTAGGACACTTCGAGATCCTTGAAAAACTGGGCGAAGGTGGTATGGGTGTAGTCTACAAAGCCCGCGACCTGAACCTGAACCGGCTCGTCGCCATCAAAGTGCTGTCCACTGCCGCCGCCCCCGACCGACGCCAACGGTTCGTGCAAGAGGCGCAAGCCGCCTCCGCTCTCAATCACCCCAATATCATTACCATTTATGAGATCTTCGAGGAAAACGGCGCGGAGTTCATTGTCATGGAACTGGCTCCAGGCAAGACGCTGGATGAAGCGTTCCGCCGCAAACCAGCGCGGATCACAGAGGCTCTGGATATTGG
>JAYUSZ010000028.1:0-16282 GCA_043755435.1 Bryobacterales bacterium
TAGTTTCTTTGCGAAGCAATTCGATTCGCCAATTGAGCAAACGATTGTTCCTTCCAACGATCTGCGCCAAACTTTCGTCAACGCCAAGGCAGCGCGAAATATTGGAATCGAGTTGGAATTCCGGCGGTCTATGGCAATGTTCTCTCCAAAGTTAAGGGATTTCGCAGTTTCCTCAAATTTCACGTTTGTGGATTCCAGCATTGAAATCAAACCTGAAGATGCGACGATTGTGACATCGCAATCCAGGCCATTGCTGGGACAATCGCGGTACATTGCTAATGCAATTTTGCAGTGGCAGAAACCTACTTTGCACAGCGATGTGAAGTTTTACGCCAACTATGTTTCCCGCCGAATTTCTGACGTTGGAACTTTCCGGTTGCCCGACATTTACCAGGAGGGAAACACCTTCCTGGATTTTGTATACCAATACTCACCGGGCGAATCGAAAAAGTGGAACATTCGTTTCGAGGCGGAAAATCTTGCTGACAACAAGTACCGTTGGATGCAGGGCAATATTATTCAGCGGAATTACCAATTGGGCAGAACGTTCCAAATTGGCTTGAGCTATTCATTTTTCTAAACACTTCAAAGAAGAGGAGAACCATGCGAGTAACTATTTTCCCCATACTCACTATACTTGCGTCTGCATTTGCTGGCGCACAAGAATTCACGCCCGTGAGTGTTGATGCCGCAAGACAAGCAGTTTCCAAGACGCCGCAAGCGGTATCCTACAATGGGCCACGTTCTAAGGCTTCCATGTGGATCTGGAGCGACAAGTACACATACGAAGCCGGCCAGTCATTGACTTTGCGCTGGACTGTGAAGACCAATGGTGACCTCTATCCATATACGGTGTTCGCTTACAGCCAGAACAACCAGACTGGAAGGAAGACCTACTTTGGTAGCGGCTCAGAAGCACCAATGGACATTAACGGCGGCACATTGGCGACGGGTTTTCAACCCGTACAGCTTGCCGATGTAACCAAGGCAGTCTTAATTGGTGCGGGCGGAAAATTTCCGGCATTGACGATCCCTTCGGAATTCGGCATGCACACGCTGGTGGTTCAACTTCGTGACTACACGGGCACCCGCGTTTTGAAGACCTCCTATATGAAAATTGGTGTAGTGAAGGGTGCAACAACCATCACCGGCGATATCACTGCTAGCCGCACACTGACTAACGATACCCGTTGGGATTTGAGGGGCATTGTGTTTGTGAAGAGCGGTGCTGTGCTGACCATTGAACCTGGCACATTCGTTGTGGGCCAGCCTGGTACAACACCTCCTTCGGCTTTGATCGTCTCGCAGACGGGCAAGATTATGGCTAACGGTACGAAGTCGCGGCCCATTGTTATGACCAGTTCGCAACCCTTCGGCCAGCGTACGCGCGGCGATTGGGGTGGACTTGTAATGCTGGGCAAAGCGCCAATTAACGTTGGTGGCAATATCCCCGGCGGAACCGGCATCTGCCCTCCGGAAGGTTGCAGGAATGCTCCTGGCACCTTTTTTATTGAAGGATTGGTGGGCAACCCCGATACGGTTTATGGCGGAACTGACCCCAACCACAGCTGCGGTGAATTGCGCTACGTTCGTGTGGAATACGCAGGAACGATTATTTCCCCAAACAACGAATTGAATTCCTTTACCTGGGGCGGTTGCGGCAAGGGAACTGTTTCCGAACATCTGCAGGCGATCTACGGCAAGGACGATTCCTTTGAGTGGTTCGGTGGTAACAACGATAGCAAGTGGTTGATCGGCGGATTAGGCGCGGATGACTTCACTGATTATCAGCTTGGCTATACGGGACGTCTTCAATTCGGCCTTATGTATCAGAGCCCAGACAGCCCTGGCAACCGTGGAGTGGAAGGAGACAACAGCGAGTACGACCAAGCTGCGTCGCCAGCATCGAATCCGACATTCTTCAACATCACTTACATGGGTAGCGGCAACCCAGGATTTGACGAAGCGAATTCGCCCGGCATTTTCCTGCGCCGCGGAAGTCGTGGATCCTTCAACAATGTTGTTGTTTCCAACTTCTTTAGCTCCTGCCTGGATATCAGCGACGCTTCTACGCAAGCCCAGGGCGACCTGGGTAATGTGACCATGAACGGGATTATGTGTTGGAACAACGCACTTGGGACCAACGGTGCAAACACGATTCCCGGCCAAATTCCGGCCGCTTACAATCAGGCGTATGCGCAAGGTCAAAGAGGGAACGGAGCCGGCAAGAACATAGTTGCCGCAAACCCACTGCTGTCGCGGCCTTTCCAATACAGCGATCCGGACTTTACCGCTCTGTTCGGAAGCCCTGTTTTCCGTGCGGGTTGGGTGCAGCCTCCAGATGATGGCTTCTTCGATCAAACCGCTCAATTCCTGGGTGGTATTGGCGATGAAGATTGGACTGAAGAGTGGGCCAGCTGGCTGATTGAACAAGACGTTACTCCTTAGTCTCAATCACAAGCACCAAAAGAAAGCGGCGAGCCTTTGGGTTCGCCGCTATTTCATTTTCGGGTAGACGTGCTGCTGCCTCGCGGACAGAAACACGCAACTGGCGTTCCTTGTATTATCGTCTCGACTGCCCAACACAGCCTGCCTTTACAGCTCGCATTCCACAGCCTCCCAGCCGCGTTTGCGATTCCGATTTTACTTGGAACGCCAGAGAGTTAATTACCTCGAGGACTTCATTTTTGGGAAGTTGCTGGCCAGCAATTTGTCTTCCTATGTGAAGAGTACCAGAGGGGTCTAGCGATTTCGACCCTCGGAATTTGCAAGGTGTTCAAAAGAGGGCAAATTGCGATCTTCAAGGGCGGTGACCGGGATTTCGATTGACTTCTGTTTACTCTCAAAAACGGCAGTTGAGTTGAGAAAAGTGGAACTCGATGGTTCACACGAATAGACTTACCGTCATAGAAACAAGGAAGTAGAATCACCCGAAGGGTGAGACCTAAGAGCTCGAAAAAGGCCGCCAAACGGGGACACCCGAGCCAGGCAGCTCACTTAGGGCACTTTTTGATTTTATGTGGATTGTCGTAGCTTGTGCCAGGCACCGGTGTCCCCGTTAGCTCGCCATGTCCAAATTTATTAGGTTTACCTATGAAATTCGCAAAAACTTTTGTATCGTTCATCATCCATGAACCTGCGAATGGAAGTTGGGTCTGCTTTTCTTAGATCCACAAGAAACAGCACGTCGAGCACTCCCGCAAAATTCACGTCGATGTGAAATGCTACCGCAACGCCACCCAACTTGAGGTAATGCCGCAGCAATACAGGCAGCCCCTTGCCTTGCGGATCGATCTCAGCGACGGCCTCCGACAATCCATCCACGCTGCTTGCCGATTGCGCAAAGCGGAGCACTTCTGTATCACCACGAATCCCATACGGGTGGCGGGCGGAGGCGAGACCTTTGAGCAGTTCGCTGGAACTGTGCTGCTTTAGCCATTCCACAATCAGGCTGCGGGTGCTGGCGTTGTATTCCTTGCTGATGCTTACGGCTCCAAACAAAATGGCGTGGCGAGGGTCGTGTGCCACGTACTTACAGATAGCTTTCCAAAGCACCATCAAAGGCGCGTATTCCTTTTGATACTCAAGCCGGACAAAGGAGCGGCCCAGTTCTACCGCCGGGCCCAGATGTTGGAAGAATTTAGCATCGTAGCGGAAAAGCGTACTGGTATAAAGGCCCTGTACGCCCTGGTCCGGAAGAATGGAGGTCGTCTTTGCCAACCGATAGGAACCAACCACTTCGCGGCGCTTGGTGTGCCACAGAAAAATATGCTCGTAACTGGCATCGAAAGTATCTATGTCTTTCGATTGCCCAGTGCCTTCTCCAACATTGCGGAAAGTTTCTTCGCGCAACCTTCCAATTTCGGTAAGAATGGCGGGTATTTGCCGAGCACGGGCCACATAGGCTACTAAATCAGAATGCTCTTCCAGTACCTGGTTAGCAGGGAGGGCGTGAATTTCCTGCAGCAACTCACTTTGTGAAACAGAAGGTCCGGTAATTTCAATCACCGCAGGAGGATTGGCAGGTAAGGATTTTTTCAATGCCAATAGATAAGTCTTGGCACGCAGGAACTCTGTTTGATTCCGTGTGCCTTCCACTTCTCTTAGCCTTCGAGCAGAAATGGAATGAGCTACTCTGACATCCACTCGCGCGCCTTTTTTGAGGAGCAATTCTGCAGGCATTCGTGCAATCCGAAGGGATGGGTGGATTGCCCCCGCAATTTGAAAAGTGACGCTGGTGGCCCCGCTGAAGTAAATGGGAACCGTATTTGCTCCTGCTAAATTCGCCAGTCTGGCTGCAGCATCGTTCCAGACAGGGTCCACGGACTTGCCTTGTTTCCAATCCCAGGTTGAGACGGCACCTGCGGGAAAGATAACCAGCAATCTGCCTTGGCGAAGCCAGTGGAGTGCTGAGGACATTGCCGGCCCATTTGCTTGTGCTGATTTCCCGGAAACATCTACAGGAAACATGTAGTCAGTCATCTGCGAAGCACCAGCCAGCATCTTATTGGTCAGGAACTTAAAATCGCTGCGCACTCTGGGTAACAGGGACATCAAGATTAGACCTTCAAGGAAGCCCGTTGGATGATTGCAAACGATGATCACCGGCCCAATGGATGGAATTCTGGTGAGTTCCTTAGGATCGAGCGTGACATCTACCTGGAGTTTTTCCAACACCTTTTGGGCGAGGGCTGGCCCAGTTTCGCCATTTCGGCTGGCTTCGGCCCACAGTGATTCCATCTCACCTAGACGGAGCATTTTTCCAACCATCGAGGAAAACGGCTTTGCAGCGAATGCAAGCGGACCGGGCAGCAATTGTGGAATTACCATGTAAAACATCTCCATCAAAGGGCATCAATAAAAATGGCGGCTGGCGAGGGGCTCACGGATGAAGAGCTCACGCCAACCGCCGAAGGAATAGCAGACCAATCGCTGAACGCAGATATCAAAAACCTTCTCAAATGGGGGGTGCCCGGAGAGCGACCGAAATGAGTCACAAAACCTTACGTCAGCGTTCAAAACTATCTCTTTACGCTCTGACTGTAACCCTATCTTGCTAATACACACTGACAAACAGGTGAATATTTGGTTTACATTGATTGCAGGGTACCGGTTACCACGTTGTGGAAGCTTTCAATGTCAAAGCGGGGATGGTTAGAGAACATAGTGCGCGAACACAGGGCTCTATCTGGCTTTAGTGCTGATATGTTTAGATAATCTAACTTGTTTAGAAAAACTATACATTAACGCATAAGCAAGTAAATGCATGAAGCTGCTGGAAATTGTCTGAGAAAAAAAGGAGAGTGGCTGGGGGACAGGGATTTGAACCCCGATAAGCAGAGTCAGAGTCTGCTGTCCTACCGTTGAACGATCCCCCAACGTGGAACTTTTAATATTCTACCAATTTAATAAGGCCATCGCCAGTCGCGGATTTCGAGCATGATACAAGACGTTCCCGCGAACGTTTTCATATATAGCGCTGCTGACCTGACTGACGGGTGTTTTTCACTAAACTTTCAAAACTGAAAGTATACAAATGGAATGGCGATGTCTGTTACTGAGAATAACTCCAATGCCAATAATGAGACAGTTACGGCCAAGCCGAAAGCTAGCAATCCAGCACGGGAAAGGAGCTGAAACCAGCCCCAGTATTCTTCGGCTATCGCCAGTGTCAGCGTCAAAAGAGCCAGCCGGTTCAATTGAGTGCTGAGCAGGAATTTGCCTGGGGTTTGCCATGTGAACATTTGATGCAACACATACCAGGCATCGTTAAGAGTAACTGCACGAAAGAATACCCATCCAATGGAAACCAACACGAACGTAATTAGTACGCGCGGGAGCCGGAAAATCGCCGGTGTTTTTACAGGATCGACGCCAACCAATCTTTCCCCAGCAAGCAGCGCGCCATGATACCCACCCCAAATTACAAAATTCCAACTGGCACCATGCCACAAACCACCAAGTAACATAGTCAACATCAGGTTGCGGTAGGTAAGTAGAGCTCCACCGCGGCTGCCTCCCAGCGGAATGTATAGATAGTCGCGCAGCCATTTGGAAAGCGACATGTGCCAGCGGCGCCAAAATTCTGTGATGGAAGAAGATAGGTAGGGTCTGCGGAAATTTTCAGGGAAATGATAGCCAAGTATGGCGGCTGTGCCAATAGCGATGTCAGTGTAGCCTGAAAAATCGAAAAATATCTGCAGTGAAAAGGCAATCACGCCTCCCCAGGCGGGTAACGAACCTGGGTGGCCGGTTACGTCTGCAAAGTATAGATTGGCAACTTGAGCAAACTGGTCAGCGGCAATCATTTTCTTCATCAGTCCGAGCAGCATCATTAAGATTCCGCTTTGCAGTAGCGCTGCTGAAGGGGGATGCCAATTGTAGAAGTCCGCAAAGAACTCCTTGGCACGTACAATGGGACCAGCCACTAGTTGCGGGAAAAAGGCAATAAATAGGGCGTAATCCACAAAGTTGCGGATGGGCGCTTGTTGGCCTCGGTAGACATCCACAACATAGGAAATGCTTTGAAACGTGTGAAAACTTATCCCCAGAGGCAGGACAATATCAAGTGCGAATGCACTGGGGTGCCGGCCAAGTAGTGGAGCCACGTTGGAAGCAAAAAAGTTGAAGTATTTGAAGAACGATAAGAACAAG
Organism: Bryobacterales bacterium; assembly: GCA_043755435.1. Taxonomy (GTDB): domain Bacteria; phylum Acidobacteriota; class Terriglobia; order Bryobacterales; family Bryobacteraceae; genus JANXSF01. Next base: position 6,655 of record JAYUSZ010000028.1, read on the forward strand.
AGGTTGGCACCCACACTGAACCACAGGGCTGCCTTTTTCCGACGGGCCGAGGACTTGGAAATCCAAATTGCAGCTGCGTAGTCGATCACAGTCAAGGTCAACAGCAGCACAATGAACTTGGGGTTCCAACACATATAAAAGAAGTAGCTGGAAGCCAGCAGCAGCCAGCGCCGGGCGGGCTTGGGGAGAGCGTAGTGCAACGTGGCAACGCCCAGGAAGAACATCAGAAACGATGCCGAATTAAATAGCATGTTACTGGCCCAGCACCCTGGCAACTTCTTTAGTAAGAAGAGTAGTAAACCGACGGCATCCCTCGGCATTCAAATGCATGGCGTCCATGAAGAACTCGGGCTTTTCCAATTGATCGAAGAAATATTCATCCAGCAGGATTACATTCGGTTTCCCGGCCAATTCCCGAATGGAGTGAGTCTTTTTAAGCAAGGGATCCATTGGGCGCGGCAAAGGCCAACGCGGTACCCGATAAAAGATGAGCTTGGTACGGCTTGTCTTATAACGCTCAATGATCTTCCCAAACCAAGTGCGCATGTACTTCGCTCGTTGGCCAGTTTGGGGAATGCTGCCTCGTAAGTAGACTTCGTCAACAGTGCGCCGCTCCGCAGGCGTAAGTTGTGGGGGGTAAGCTATTTTCTTCGTGGCCCAGTCCACAGATAGGCCGTTCATTGTCTTTTCTGGTCCTGCATAATTCTGCTGAACTTCGAACCAGGTGCCGGTCTGCTGCTTCACCATTTGCATACGGCCAGTTGGCGAACTGAGGTATCCCTGAACATCATCCTTCAGCACCATACCTTTCAGCAGGATGCCCATCGCTGCCGTCCGTTTCAGATCCGGGGAAGTAAAAGAGCCGGCAAATTCAGCAACGTCAGAGTAACGAAGGCGGTAGATTAAGTAGCGTAAATCAGTGGAGCGATCATTTAGGTCTTCCCAATCCTCATCATCGTAATCGTCCACAGGCAGAAGGATAGCTGCATATTTGTTGCCACTAATATCAACGTCGCGCAACAGATAATACCAGACGCGGGGCAGTGTTCCTGCCATACCTGCAAAGCCGAAAGTGTAGCCCGTTTGCATCGGATTTGCGAGCCATACTCGCAGGGCCATACGCGAATCGCCAATCGCCAAAACCTGATTCGGATGGCGGATGGGCCGGTTCAATTCAGCATCGAGCACCATTTCCAAAGAACCAGTGGTAGAGAATGGGAGAATCGCTCGACGGTAAAGGTTCGTCCGGAAAAGGAATGCGTCAAGGGCGAAGAAGAGAAGGGTACCCAGGAAGAAACCGGATAATACCCTTAGAAGTGAGCTCACCGTGATAGTTTAGCGGCTCTTGATGGAAAGGTGGGAATACTTCCTAATAAACAAAAACTTTAGAAATGGTTTTGCCGTTCACCACAGCCAAGGTGGGTGTCATGCGGCGTTCTTCCAAAGCCTGGTTCGCAGACAGTTCCACCAGAGCCGGGTAGTTGTTATGGTCACTCAAATGACCCAGTAACAACGTGGAGACGCGTGAACTCATGTCTTCCTGGATGAAACGGGCCGTGGCATCATTTGAAAGGTGGCCATTGCGTCCCATGACACGTTGCTTCACCTGCCAGGGATAGGGGCCCACTTTCAACATTTCGATATCGTGATTGGATTCAAGCAATAGGATGTCGGAATCACGCAGGTGAAATTTGATGCTCTCCGGAATGTAGCCCAGGTCGGTGGCAACAGAAGCCTTAATGCCCTGCGAGCAGAAACTGTAGCCCACAGCATCAATAGCATCGTGTGGAATAGTGAAGCTAGCCACTTCGATGTCGCCAACGCGCACCGTGGTTCCCGCTTGAAATGTTTCGACGATGGGCTGAAACTCGCCCCACGCAATCATTGGTGCAGTTTTATGAGTTAGAAAAACTGGCTTTTTCAAAGTCTTGGCTAACACGGGCAGTCCGGCGATATGATCGCTATGTTCGTGAGTGATGAAGATGGCGTCGAGTTTAGCTGGATCTTCGCCAATCTGGGCCAAGCGAGCGAACGTTTCCCGGCGACTCAATCCGGCGTCAAGAAGTATGCGAGTAGTATCTGTAGCGATGAAAGCGCAGTTGCCGGAACTAGATGAGGCCAGGACGCAGAATTTGAAAATGGGTGTTCTCCGGAAAAGATGTTCTCCTTATGATACGACCTTGATCAGGTTTTGCGGGTGGTTCCTTTTGGTCTCGCCCATTCCGAATCGGAGCAGGCGCGGAAGCTGGGGATTGGAACTCCGCGGCGCTGTCTCCACAGCCAATAATCATTGCGAAGATCGGTCCAGAAGTTGCCTGAAATTGACCTGCTGTTTCGAGTGTCCAGTGCGAAGTGATGGGCATACTCATGGCAAAGCGTTGATTCACTTGCTTCGTTCAAGCCAAGAAATGTTATGTAGAACCTGTTTCCTTTTAATCCGGGTTGGCTGGGACGCGGCCCTATGGAAGAACCACCTGTTCGGCTTCTATCCGAATCGTAGCCAAGTGTGTCGGTAACGAATATGTTGATCTTGCCCAGAGCGAGAAATTTGTCGGGAATTTCAGAATAACCTTGCTTTCGTGAATATGCCCCTTCCAGGTAATCCAGTTCAAACTGAATGCCGCTGGTGGCATATTCGCGAACAGCTTTTTCCTGGAATGTCTGGAACCTGCTTCGTTCCTTTTCACCCAAGCCCAAACCTGAGCGGGCTCCTTGATCAAACATCACATGGACACTGATGACAAGGGATGGCAAGGCGCTGGTACTGGCCGCCACTGCACCGCATAGAAAAAACTCGCGCCGATTTAATCTACTATGCGAAGCAAGGAAGCTCATCGAAACCATATGCCTTTCAAAAGCCCAGAATTATTGTCGCGTATTTGAGCCGGTGGGTTTGGTACAAGTTTCAACTTTCTTCCAATAGTTTGCTGAAGGTCAACCTCAATTGCTTCGCCGAACGTTGCCGATTCTTCAACGAAGATCCTCACGCCATTGGCTGGCCCGGGACGTTCTTTCCACTGAGACTTTTGGTGGTTCAGAGCGGCGAGCAACTGATTCTCATGAGGGAGTAGGGGACGCGCAACATCGATTGCAACCAACGAAACTCCCCACTTCTTAAGACTCGCTAACACTTCATTTTCCGATAAGAAACGGAGCCGGTAATCAGCACCCATCCAAGTGCTGGAGCTGAGCATCTTGGAGCCACGCAATACCGTCCAAGTGGGGTTCACGTGGCGGCTTTTATCGTTGATGGCTAGTTCTGTTACAAACGCTCCCTCGTCAAAGCCGCTTACCATTACAACTTTTGACTGCTTCCATTGGTGGGACTCGGCAGCCAACTGCCGCCACCCGCGAGTTACAAGCGTGCCGGGCCAAGAAGAGAGGGTTGAGAAGAGGAGCGCGATGGCCAAGCCACTCATTACAAGACGGGGGAGAATTCTTGGGCTAACCATTGTTGTAGTTACTAAAGCTTCGGTTGTTACCCATCCCTTGTAGAGAAAATATAGCAGCGCTGGTGTTGCTGGAATCAGGTAACGTGGATCAAGATGGGATAAACGAAGGAGTGCATGACCCATGTTCCTAAGAGTAGGCCCAACCAGCAGGCGGCCTGTGCTGAGGAACGGCGACCTGTGAACAAAGTTCCCAATGTCCCTACAAGAATTAGACATCCGCCGACAGCTCCAAACCATTTTGCCAGGATCATGAAGTTATCAATTCCAGATGAGAAGACCAAAGGGAAGCCATTCGGCCCCATGTCGGCGGCATAAATAATTGTCCTGAATTGGAGGACATACCAAGGTCCTGCGATGAGCAAGACCACAAGCGGTGCGGCCCACAAAGTTGGATTCTTCAACAACTTCCATTGCCTGGTTAGCGCGATCCCAATTACTGGCACCAGTACTAGCGACGCGGCGTTGTACTTGGTTAAGAAGGCCAAACCTGCAAAGAATCCGAATAGGATGGAATCTCGCTGGAAGTGCGTCTCCAAATACCGGATGAAGAAACAAACCGATAGCAGCATAAGCGGAAACAGAATGGCATCGGCGATAACCACAGAAAATTGTTTTACCAAGAGCGGGGATCCAACAAGGAACATGACCAATATTGCAGTTGTGAATGGTTCTATTTCATCCCGAAAGATAAGACCGGAGATTAAGCCAGCAATTGCCAGCAAGGTGCTCATCAGCAACGAGGTGCTCCACCTGCTAGGTTCAAAGATCAGAAACCATGCCCCTTCCGCGAAATGAAATAACGGAGGCCATATTCCAAAGGAGCTTTTGGGATAAGCCAAATAGTGACGTTCGGCAAACCTAATGGGAGGTTGCTGTACTCCGCTAACCAGATAATCCCGAATGAGTACGCCAGTCATCACATGGGAGGCTTCGTCAGGGTTTCCATTGAAGTCGGCACGGAATGCTCCCATGTGATCAAGGAGGATTGCCGCATATCCCCAGAGGAACAGCAAGGAAAATATGATTAGAAGGAATTCTCGCCGGAAGGCACGTTTTTCCTGTTTTACTTCTATCTGTCCATTTGCGAAAAACATTCCCTCTCCGAAGTGATGAAAAGCACTTGAATAAGGGGGAGCTTTTGATTATAGATCATAAGTACAGACTTCAGGCAAATTTCTTGCTTGCTGCTGATTTTCTGGTTACAGTACCAAGAACGTGGAACCAATGAGGTGGATCAAACCATTGAAATCTTAGATCTTCCATTGACCAATCTTGAAATTGATACTTTAGATTATGCAAATTACTAGGCGTGAATGGATTGCTGCTGGTTCTGGAGTTGCCCTTGGGCAACAAATTTCTCTTGCGCAAACCGTGCTCCCACAGAATTCTGGCTGGTTCGACCGGCCGATGCGTTGGGCTCAAGTTGCATTTACAGAAGACGATCCCGGTAACTATGACTTGCCTATGTGGCTGCGGTACTTCAAGCAGATTCATGCTGACGCCGCTTGTCTTAGCGCCGGAGGTTGTGTCGCCTTTTATCCAACCAAAATCCCGCTTCACTATCGCAGCAAATTCCTTGGCAATCGCGATGCCTTCGGCGAATTTGCAGAAGGGTGCCGTAGCCTGGGGATGAACGTCATCGCACGCACTGATCCCCATGCCTGTTCCGAAGAAGCATTTGCAGCACATCCCGAATGGGTGGCGCGCACCGCCGACGGTAAACCGCGGAGGCATTGGGCTGCACCCGATCTATATGTAACTTGTGCGCTTGGGCCCTATAACTTCGATTTTATGACCAAGGTTACACGTGAGATAGTCACCATGTACAAAGTGGATGGCGTGTTCAGTAATCGCTGGCATGGTAGCGGACAATGTTATTGCGAGAGTTGCCGGAAGAACTTCAAAACGTTTAGCGGCTTTGAACTGCCAACGGTGATTGACCCAGCGAATCCGGCACGGCGAAAGTATATCGAATGGAACCAGAAGCGCCTATTTGAGCTTTGGCGGCTGTGGGATCAAACGATTCGAGCTGTGAATCCGGAAGCGACGTTCATTGCCAATTCCGGTGGCGGAGCATTGTCAGAACTGGATATGAAAACGGTTGGCGAGTTGTCGCAAACACTTTTCGCTGATAAGCAGGCGCGTCGTGGAACCATGCCCCCTTGGGCCAACGGCAAGAACGGAAAGGAGTATCGTTCCACCATGGGTCGCAAGCCCATCGGCGGTATTTTTAGTGTCGGCGTGGAGGAGCCTTACCGCTGGAAAGATTCGGTGCAGTCCGATGCGGAGATCCGCCTGTGGGCGCACAACGGCATTGCCCACGGCTTACGGCCCTGGTTCACAAAGTTCAATGCCAAGCCTTTGGACGAACGTTGGATGCCTGTGGTGAGTAACATCTTCAACTGGCATTGGAAGAATGAAAAATATCTGCGGAATGAAGAAAACCTGGCGCGCGTGGCCATTGTATATTCGCAGCAAACGGCCCATTATTATGGCGGAGAAAAGGCGCGGGAAAAGGTGGAAGATCCACAGATGGGTTTCTATCAAGCGCTGATTGAATCGCGGATTCCCTTCGAAATGGTGCACGATGGCTTGCTGGATGCTGCCCATGTAGATCGTTTCGCACTGCTGGTTCTGCCGAACATCGCTGCGCTATCTGATGCGCAATGCAAACAAGTGGAAGAATATGTGGCACGTGGAGGCAGCATTGTTGCCACTTACGAAACGTCTCTTTACGATGAGTGGGGTAAGAAACGCAGGGAGTTCGGACTTAGTAAGTTGTTTGGATGTTCTTTCGACGGCAAGATTGAAGAGCGAATGCAAAACTCATACATTACATTGGAGCACGGCGTTAGTCCGAACCCGCTTAGCAAAGGTCTTGAGGGAACACCGCGCGTCATTAATGGAGTTCGGCGGGTGGTGGTGCGGGCCTTAGACCAGAATGCGAAGCCGCCGTTAACCTTGGTTCCAACCTATCCAGACTTGCCAATGGAGCGGGTATTTACAACCACACCGCACACCAACATACCGGCAGTTTTCCTGAAAGAGTTTGGCAAGGGTCGAGTCGTCTATTTTCCAATGGATATTGACCGCACGTTTTGGGAAGTGCTGAGCACGGATCATCTGACTCTGCTGCGCAACGCCATGCTATGGGCAGCCCCAAAGGCCACTCCTGTGCTAATCACTGGCGCGGGAGTGTTGGATTTGGCGTGTTGGCGGCAGAAGGATTCGATGACGGTGCACTTGGTGAATCTGACGAATCCAATGATGATGAAGGGTCCGATTCGAGAAGTCTTTCCTGTTGGTCCATTGGTAGTTGATGTTGATTTGCCTGCCGGAGTAGAACCCAAAGAAGTGAAGCTACTTACTGCTGGCACAGCGGCAGTTTGGAGCAGGACCGCAAGAGGGATTCGAGTAGAAGTTCCGCGAGTGGACGTTCATGAGGTGATTGCGATCAGTTAGCAGGCTGAGGAGACAGGCAATTTCTATCCGCCGAAAGGAAGTCGATCCTCAATGACTTTCCCCGGAGTGAGTCACTCCAGTTGCAGTTGCGCGCGGAGTTCTACAATGCGCGCTTCGACGCGGCGAATTCAATTTTCACTGCGGTTCCACTTCTGTCGGTTCCCCGCGCGGGTGCCTACCCGGAATTTGATTGCAATTCGTTTCTATAAACGAGTAGTATAGAAACCCTGGAGACACTGGATGCGGATTGACCCTTTGCTTTTGCTCTGTTCTTTGTTAACGTCGCAGCTCTGCGCCCAACAGGCTTCGCTGGCTGTAGTCGAAAAAAAGGCAGGATTTGTGGCCTTCTACTCTAGCAATGGGGAGCGGCTAAGCGAGGTCAAAGTCGGTCAAAATCCGCACGAAATGGCGTTCTCACTTGACCGCCGATTCCTCTACGTTACTGACAACGGGCTGGTCTGGATGACGGACAAGGGTGAAGGGGACAAGACGATCTCGATTATTGATGTAGCGAGCAAAAAGAAAGCAGCGGTAATCGATCTGGGAAACTACCGGCGTCCTCACGGCATGATTGTGCATCCTAAGACAGGGAACTTGATCGTCACGATTGAAAACCCATATGGACTGCTGCTTGTGGATCCCGCAACTCGAAAGGTACTCCGCAAGTTTGAGACAAGAGGCGAGAGTCCGCACATGGTCCTGTTCGGGCCAAAGTCGGAGACGGCTTACGTGAGCAATTCGAATTCCGGCAACGTTGCGGTGCTCAACCTCTCAACCGGGGTTGTAGAAAAGCTGATCCCCACCGGAAAGAATCCGCAAGGCGGCGTAATGACGCGCGATGGAAAGTGGATATTTCTCACCAATACAGCAAGCAACATTATCTCGGTGATCGATACGGAAAAACGAGAGGTTGTCGGTGAAATCAAGACTGGCAATGGTCCTGCACGTATTTTTCTTACTCCAGACGAGAAGACCCTTGTGTATAACCTTCAACTTGGCGAAGGTGTCGCATTCGCTGACGTATCGTCGCGCCAGCAAACTGCGGAGGTTCGGATTCCGGGGCGGCCGCTATCGCTTTCGCGCTCGCGTGACAACAAGACGGCATATCTTGGACTGCAGGATAGCGACAAGATTGCCGTCGTTTCGATACTGGAGCGAAAGTTAATCCGCGTTATTGACACGCCAATTGGCGCGGGCCCTGACACCGTGGCTCCGCTCGATTGAGTGAAGGGAGGCGTGTTGAGGTGCTCGGCGATATCCACCGTGTTCATCGTATTCGACTCCTTGCAATCACGCCCGCTTTGTTCGATCCTTAGGTGAAGTTCCATCCACATCATTGATCACCGCGCCTTCGGGGGCCTTTACTTCGCCCCTCAAGGCCGGATCGTTGGTACCCCGCATCCACTTATCCAAGCGCTCTCGCATGCCGGCCAGCACTTCCTTGTGCGCCGGGTCGGCGGCCAGATTGTGACTTTCATTGGGATCGAAGACCAGATCGTAAAGCTGTTCGCGGTCCACCGGCCGGTTCTTCCAACCATACTTCAGCCAGATATCTTTGCTCAGTCCATCATCACAATTGGGAAGGACAGGTTTAGTGCGATCACTAAAATTGCGGATGTATTTCCAGCGTTGGGTACGCACGGCGCGCTTGGGTTCATAGGCTGCGTGGTAATTCACTTCAGCGAATAGTTCATCCCGAATTTCCTGTTTCTGACCCGTCATGAGTGGAACCATGGAATGCCCTTCCAGCCACGTTGGGCGCTTGACGCCGGCCACATCGCAGATTGTGGGGAACAGGTCAAGGTGCGATACCAGAGCGTCGGAAACCTTGCCGCCTGTGAATCCGCCTGGTCCACGCATGATCAGATAGACTCCTATGCCGTGGTCGGTGAGATTACACTTCATGGAGGGGAATGCGACGCCATGATCGGTAGTAGAGATAACCAAAGTGTTTTCGGCAAGGCCTGCGGCTTCAAGCGCGTTCAAGACCTGGCCGATCGCCGTGTCCAGTAATCGCGCACCAGCCTTGAACCCGGCCATATCAAGGCGCGACTGTTCCATATCGACGATAGCTGCCGGAGGCATTGCGTAGCGTGGATCCTCTTCTGGTCCGGGCGTGGGAAACTCGCGATGCGTTTCCTGGAAGCCGACATCCAAGAAGAAGGGCTGCTTGGGAGCGCCTCGTAGCCACTTGGCAGCAGCCGGTCCGACGTCGACGGCATGATTGCCGCCCTTGAACTGCTCCACGTGTTCGTATCCGATCTGCCCGCCAGACTTGCCAACATGTTGCACGCCGAACAACGCTGAAGTATAACCGGCGGGCCGCTGAGTGTGAATAATATGCTGCGAATAATTGCTCAACGCAAAGCCGCGATGGGCCAGGCCGAGCATCCCGTTCGAATGGGGACACATGCCGGTTAGCAATGAGGCCCGGCTAGGAGAGCATGTTGGTGCCGCGTCGCAAGCATGGCGGAACAAAACGCCAGCCGACGCCAGCTTTTGCAGGTTAGGTGTGGGCACTGCATGACCATAGGGTTGGATGTAACGGCCCGTGTCGTGCGAATGGATATATAGAATATTGGGAGGCCGTTGGCCTTGGGCCAGTACCGAAGTTGAAACGGCAGCGCCGCCTGCTATGAATTCTCGCCGGATCATACCCGCAAATATACCAGCTTCCTGGCCTTCGGTCGTTTGTGGAGGCGATGTTGATCTTT
>JAYUSZ010000029.1:0-6246 GCA_043755435.1 Bryobacterales bacterium
CGTGGAATTCAACTGTCACCTGAATGGTGAGTGCCCTCAATTCACCTGTGTTGAAGGCTGGGGACTAGAGTGTGCGCGGCTTGCGAAATCCGGGACGGGGCTACAATTCCAATGAAAATGTTCTGCTTACGGAAATTGCGCAACGGAATTGAACCCCCGTCCCGGAGTTTCGCGAACATGACACATGGGGTGCCAGTTACGACATGCAACTGCCGTTTTTGGGATTATTGGATCAACTTTTTTTATGTTGGAGCTTCTTCTGTTCTTCTTTAGGGAGGGTCTGCCAACTTCGCAATTTCTTGGTACTGATCTGTTTCGGAAGTAAGGCTGCTAATTCTGCCTTTTTCCCTGCAAATTCTGGCTTTTTGGCTAGGTTCGTCCATTCGTTTGGATCGTTGGTTTCGTCGTACAATTCCTCGCCATCGGGGTGCTTGGTGTAGCGCCAGCCTTCGGTGCGCACGGTGATGTGATCGGGACCATAGGAAGTGATTCCGGCTGCAGCCCAGGGGCGATTTGGATCTTTCATCAAGGGCACCAGGCTTTTGCCCTGCAGTGCAGTGTTCCTGGGCAATCCACAAAGATCGACCAAGGTTGGATACATATCGATGTATTCGACAACACGCTGCGTCTGGCTGCCTGGCTTGGTAACTCCGGGGGCGGCAATTATAAATGCTGTGCGGCAGGAACGTTCCCACAGAGTGAACTTTTGCCAATGATCTTTTTCGCCGAGATGCCATCCATGATCGCCCCATAAAACAATGATGGTGTTGTCACGGTAGGGACTCTTATCAAGCGCGTCGAGCACACGGCCAATGTTGGTATCGGTGTAATTGATGCAAGCCAAATATGCGGCGACTGCTTCCTTCCACTTACCGGCATCCTTGATGCGGCGGAAATTCGCCATGCGGTTGGCGCTGGTTGCGCTTTTGGGAACGTCGTCCACATCGTCAGCACGGTAGGCGGGAAGTTCGGTTCGTTCCGGTGGAAATTTCGCGAAGTATTCTTTGGGCACGTTCCAGGGCAAGTGCGGTTTTCGAAAACCAGGGGCGAGTAAAAACGGCTTGTCGTGCTTCTGCTTCAGGAAATCAACGGCCCACATTGCTACTTTTGTATCGCTGGTTTTTTCGTCGGGCATATCGAGCGCATGCCAATCGAATTTGTTGGCTTTTTTTGCGCGCTTGTCGGCGGGGGTGTCGTCATCGTCTTCCTCTTCGTCGATGTGATATTCGTGAAAGCCGCTGAAATCGGTTTGTTTCGAATGGAAGATCTTGCCGCCGCCGGCGACGTGATAGCCGTTCTTTAGGAAATACTCGGGGAGCGTAACGGCAGTAGGAGCGCCGTCGCGCCAAGTATCGTCATTGAAATAGATGCTGGTGCTGCTGGGGCGCAGGCCGGTGAGCAGGCTGGCGCGTGAGGGATTGCACATGGGCGCATTGCAGTAAGCGCGTAGAAACGTGATGCCGCGCTTTTCAATGCGAGTGATGTTTGGAGTGACGGTTTGCGGATGACCGCCGAAGCCGGCAACCCAATCGTTCATATCGTCGACGGGGATGAAGAGGACATTTGGTTTGCGCGTGGCGGCGATAGCGGTGGCGGCGATTGAACCAAGAAACGCGCGACGGGATAGGAGCGAACTCATTGGACGATTGTCTCTTATTCGATTGGGAAATGCAGGGGCGAGTAAGTTCGTCAAGCCGGCGTCCCACACAAGTTAGAAGTAGAAGTCATCAGCTGGGCGAGCAAATTGGGTTCGATTTTCAAACAGCATTGTTTGTATTTTCGGCCGGATTTGCAGGGGCAGGGTTCGTTGCGGCCAATTTTTGAACCGACACGAACCTCAAGTTGCGGGGGTTGCGAGTAGTAAATGGGTTCGTTTTGAGAAACAACTGTTTCGGTGGGGTTTGTGACTTTCAACTTATTGTATTCAGCGAGTAACTTGAGGAAACTGCGTTCGGTGCTGAGGCGGAAGGCGATGATGCGGTCGATGGTTTTGGAGGTGGAGAGCAGTGGGTCAAGGCCATCGGTTAAGGCGAGCGCGGCTTCAATTTCATTGACGCGCTGGAGGTTCCAGACGGCGAGGATGATTTGATTGAACAGGGTTTCTTCGATGGGGCCGTGGGGGTGGAGTTGTAATTTGTAGGACTGGACGAGGGCGTCGAAATCGAGGCGGTCGACTTCAGTAAGAAGGACGGCTTGTTTGGCGTAGAAGCCGTATTTGGTTGCGTTGACGGCGGAGCGCACTTTGCCTTGGGCGGTGGTGGGTCCGGTGGAATGTTGAGCGTTGGCGGTGTTGGCGGTAATTTGTGCTAGGGATGCCATGGGATTCTCCTGGTTGGATTGTCGCATGGGGTGTCTAGTTTGTTGGGTGGCGGAGGGGGAGGGATGTTGATAGGAAGGGGGTTAGTGGGTTTGGATGGGTTGTGATTGGGAGGGGCGGGGTTTGATGTTTTAGCCTTGTAGCTTTCCAATTGCTTCCATTGCCTTGCCGACAGCTTCGATTATCTTTGTTATGTCGGGCAGTGCTCCTGCCAGACCCTTTAGTGTCAGCAATGCTGTGCGGCCTGCCTTTACGAGGGCTCCATCCTCGGCTGTAGCGGCGGCGGCTTTGGCGATCTCGCCAACCTTCTCGCTGGCTAGCGCTTTATCGTCCGGCGTCAATCCCGGTGCGGCGGCGAGTTTTGCTTCTAGCTCGGCAAGTAACTTCGCGAGTTCTGGATTGGTCTCCGCCAGCGACTGTAAATTATGGTGATGGACATTGCCGGTGAGCGAGCCTGATACGTCGCCAGTGGTGAAATTTCCACGTACTTTGATAGAGCGGTCTTCTTTGGCCACGATACTTCCTCCTACTGTGATAGATGCTCCGCCATTGGTTAGGGCGGCCATTGCGATTTCTTTCAAATCCTGATTGTGCGACTCCAACAATCTTACTTCCCTTTGGTGCAGCAGCAGTTGTTGCTGTAGTGCAGATTGCAGAGTCTCTTCTACACGACCCTTGTCGACTCCAGCCGGAACGTTCATCCGCAGCAGCAAATCGTCGCCTTTACGCTCGATGCTTTGCACCGCTTCTGGCGTAATTTCCGGATGGACCAGCATCAGTTCGCCAAACGCTTGGCCTAGGGCTTCCCGAGTCACGCCTTGGCGCAACAGGATCTCCATGGTGGTCATTACTTGCTGATAGAGTTTTGTGAAATCTCCGGGTTCGAATTCGGACTTAGGATCATGTGGACGGCGTTCGTGCTTGTCACTTGCAAGGAAGACATAGCGGCAGTCCACTTGGTGAAGCACTGTGGTTGCGTCGATGTTCCATGCCTCCAGGCATGCTCCAGTTAATTTGGCGGATGTGAAGTCGGCACCAATGCACATGGTTTCGGCGAGGTTAGCGCCTTCCAAATTGGTGGCGCGGAGCGAGGCTCCGGTTAAATCCGCATGACGGAAGGACACGCCGGAGAGGTTGAATCCGTCGAGGTTGGCACCACGCAGATCCAAGCCCTCGCCATTGGTGATTTGCCCACTGACAAGAAGAGTTTCCACTTGCCTGTTGTGCAGGATGGTTTGGCTGAAGCGGGCCAAATGGATGCCTGGGCTTTGTTCCAGCAGACGCGTGCAAGGTTGGCGTTTTGGAAGTTTGCTCCGGCGATCTTGGTTCCGAGAAACGAGGCTCCGGTGAGGTTGGTGTTACGAAACGAAGTTCCGTTGAGCGAGCGGAGCTGAGCAGAACGGGGCTCTACGAGCGAGAATTTTCGTCACGCAGGATCATGCGCAAACGAAGGTGGGCTATGACCGAGAACTGGAATACGCTTGCGACTGCGAGTGAGCCCGTTGATGTTGATTTGGAAACGCCATCGAATACGCCTCCGAATGCGCCTGCGAGTGCGAGTGCGAATGCGGCTGCGACTACGATTGAGAAAGTGAATGCGTCTGCGATCATGGCTGCGCCCACGACTGTGCCTGCACTTGCGATTGCGAATGCTCCCGCGGCCGCAACCAGGGTTACGACTGCAAGTGAGCTTGCAAGCGCACCTTTGACTGCGACTAAGCCTGCGCCTACGACTATTCCTGCAAATATTAATGCGAATACAAATGCGAAGGTGCCAAACCGAATCCCCTTCCAAATAATGCCCGCGGGGATTCCAACTGAAATTAGAAGAGCAAAACATATAACCATTTGCTCGCTAATAACAGAACCAAAAAAAGACTTCCAGAAAGTTAGCAAGAAGGCATTCCAATAGACCCCAAATCCACAAAGCGCGGCGGCGATCAAACCCGAGATGAGGCTTGGAATGATCGCCTGCCAAAAGGTGCGGCCGAATCGTGCCCCTTCAAAGCATGCCCGCTGAGCGTCGGCCCCACTAAAGTTAGCGCTTCTTAGATCAGCGCCTTTGAAGTCAGCGCCGGCGAGTTTGGCTTCACTAAAGTCAGCTCCGCGCAGGTCCCGCCCGGCGAACGAGCGGCCTTCTAAATTCTGTCCGGCGAAGTTTTTAGCTTGGCTCACGAACTTATATACTATCGTGAACGAGTTTGAGCAACACTGACTTATGGCAAAGGGCTCCGCTTTGGCGATTGGTTCGTCAATGCCTCAACAACTTTTGGATTCTGGGGGCGGCCATAAGCGGTAGCCTAGAGCAACAAAATTCCGGGTGTTGTCACTCCCTAACGGTCGCGCCTCTGTAAGTGCATGAATGCGGTCACCAATATATGAAGTTATAACAATTTCACCCGGAAGGGGAGTTTCTGGTCTGGTCGTTTAGCAATTGCTGGCTATTTAGAGCCGGTTCAATTCGACGATTGTGATGCTAAACTGCGTGGATGAAGCCTCTGCTTAACGACGTTCTTGAGCGCGCGCTCCGCTACCTTGACGCACGGGATGAACGGCCTGTTGGTGTAAGCAAAGAAAACGCGGAGGCAGCCCTTTTGTTAGGCGGCTCTTTGCCGGATGAGGGTCTGGAGCCAGCCCAGATCATTGCCAAATTGGATGAATTGGGGTCACCGGCAACTACATGCATTGCCGGGCCGAGATACTTCGGATTCGTCAATGGCGGAACGCTGCCGGCGGCCTTGGCGGCTAACTGGCTGGCAACGGTTTGGGATCAAAATGCGGCGATGCATATGATGTCGCCCGTGGCATCGACATTGGAACAAGTCGCGCTGGATTGGGTGGTTTCGCTGCTTGGCCTTCCTGAAGGAACCAATGGAACACTGACTACCGGAGCAACGGTGGCGAACTTCACGTGCCTGGCGGCGGCTCGTCACGCGGTGCTTGAAAAGGCCGGGTGGGACGTGGAATCACAAGGGCTGTATGGCGCTCCACCGATCACAGTGATTGTGGGGGAAGAAGCGCACGTAACCTTGTTCAAGGCTCTTGGTTTACTTGGCATGGGCCGCGAACGTGTGGTGAAAGTTCCGGCCGATGGCCAGGGCCGAATGCGGGCCGATCTGTTGCCCGAGTTTACTGGGCCGGCCATCGTTTGTCTGCAAGCCGGCAACGTGAATTCAGGTGCGTTTGATCCAGCCGGAGAAGTGATTGCCAAGTTGAAGGGCCGCGCTTGGGTGCATGTGGATGGCGCCTTTGGACTGTGGGCTTTGGCCGGACCTCGACGTTATGTTGCAGGCGGTTGCCAATTCGCCGATTCGTGGGCGACGGATGGCCACAAGTATCTGAACGTCTCCTACGATTGCGGAATTGCGTTGGTGCGCAACACGGCGGCGCTGAGGGCGGCGATGTCCATTACAGCCGCATATCTACCAGCGGGGGTGCATCGCAACGGGATGGAGTGGGGACCGGAATCGTCGAGACGTGCGCGTGGGATTGAGGTTTGGGCGGCGCTGCTTTCCCTTGGACGCAATGGGTTGGCTGAGATGGTGGAACGTTGTTCAAGACATGCGCGGAGTTTCGCGTTGCAGCTGGAGGCGGCAGGTTTTGAGATTCTGAACGAGGTTGTGTTGAATCAGGTGCTTGTCTCGTTCGGCTCCGACGAGCAGACGCGCGCGGTGATTGAGCGGGTGCAGCAGCACGGGACCTGTTGGTGCGGCGGGACAGTTTGGCATGGGCGGGCAGCGATGCGAATTTCAGTTTCTTCCTGGCTGACTACGGAGGTTGATGTGGACCGAAGCGTTGCGGCCATGGTGCGGTGCGCCAGTAGGCTATGAGCACTCCCTTATAGTGGCGCCTCTGTATATTTATGGACTTACAGAGATGGAATGAGAAGGCCGGTCTCCCTGGGGATGCATTAAGCTCCCAATATGCGC
>JAYUSZ010000030.1:0-16263 GCA_043755435.1 Bryobacterales bacterium
GCCCCCAGTTGGCAGCAGATTTATTTAGGCGTCGCCTTCACCACCATGGCAACCCTTTTACTGGAACTCGCCATGACGCGCATATTTTCGGTGGTGTTCTATTACCACTTCGCGTTTCTAGCAATTTCCATCGCCTTATTCGGCTTGGGTGCGGGTGGAGTATTTTCCTATGTCGTCGCCGGGTGGAGAGGCAAGCTTTTTTCCAAGCTTGGTGCCCTATCGCTTGCCAACGCCCTCATCCCAGTGGCCTCGCTGTTGTTCGTACTAACTCGCAGCGGAGAATTTTCCAACTGGACACTGGCCGGCGTCTACTTCTTCAGTGCCTTGCCGTTTTTTGTTGCCGGAGCAATTGTTTCCCTGGCCATTTCAGAAACCATTGAGCGAGTGCAGACAGTCTACTTCTTCGATCTTCTCGGCGCAGCGTGTGGCTGCTTACTGTTGCTTCCCTTCCTAACGTTGCTCGGTGGACCAAACACAGTAATCGCCGGAGGCGTTCTGTTCGCTGTTGCTGCTTCGTTCTGGTACAACCTGGCGGGCTGGCGAGTCATGCGCGCTGGCGCTGTTCTGATCGCTCTCTGGCTAACAGCACTCATCGTCTACAATCTCAAGCGCCCAGTAATTGACGTAAAGTACGCCAAAGGCCAAGCGCTGAAAGGCGAGGAGTTCATCAAATGGAACGGCATCTCGCGCATCGCTGTCTTAAAAGAGCCCTCCTCCGGCCAACCGCAAATTGTCATTGATGCCGATGCTTCCACTGGCATCTTTGAATGGGACCTGGAAAACTTAACACCCTTGCAGCGGAAGGATCTTACAGAACAAGGTTCGGGTTTTCCTTACACCGTCAGACCCGGCGCAAAAACATTGATCATCGGCCCTGGCGGTGGTTGGGACGTTGCTCGCGCCCTTGCATCAGGCAGCAAAGATATTACAGGCGTTGAGATCAACAACATCATTGCCACCGATGTAATGCGTGGCAAGTATGCCAAGCTAAGTCGAAATTTATACACTCGCCCCGGAGTTCGCATTGAGGTTGAGGATGGCCGCAGCTTCATCCGCCGCAGCACTGAGAAGTATCAAGTTCTGCAAGCAACGTTGGTGGACACCTGGGCCTCCACCGCAGCCGGAGCGTTCGCACTTTCCGAAAGCAACCTCTACACCTCTGACGCCTTCTACGACTACCTTTCACACCTCACCGACGATGGCCTGATTGCCTTCACTCGCTGGGGTTTTGAGCCTCCGCGGGAATCACTACGGTTGCTGATTCTTGCGCGGACAGCCCTCACCAGATTAGGGGAAACCAACTACGCAGAGCATGTGATGGTTGTGCGCGAAGGATCCTTGAAAGGCTGGGGGGCACGGGATACAGTCATGATTTCCCGCAAACCATTCAGCGCCCTCGATGTTGAAAAGGCCCGCAACAACGCTAAAACTTTTGGTCTGGAAATTGTTTATATGCCCGGAGACGGCGCTAAGAATGTCTTTGGAAAAGTGCTGGTTGAATCAAACCTTGAACCCTTCCTGGCTGGCTATCCTTACAACATTTCTTCTGTTGATGATAACCGTCCATTTTTCTTTTATACAGTACAAGCTCAGGACATCTATAATTTTGTCCGCACCACAGCCAGCGATAGCGCCGATTATAAGATCAATAAGGCAGTCCCCATGCTGTTTGGAGTAATGGGCATCAGCTTATTTGCAACTCTAGTTACGTTGTTGATGCCGCCACTCATTTTGGGAACCAGCCTTCCCCGGGAGCGAGGCGTAAAAACATTCCTCTTCTATTTTCTTTGCATCGGCGTGGGCTACATCCTGATTCAGGTTTCCCTGATTCAAAAATTCGTCCTTTTCCTGGGACATCCCACGCATGCCTTAACGGTTATCATTTTTTCCATGTTGATCGCCAGTGGCTGCGGCAGTTTCGCCAGCAAGAAAATCATTGGGGAAAATAACGAGCGCTGGACTCAGGTCCTGATCGCCGTGGCAGCCATTGTCTCCCTCCTCGCTTTTACAGCTGGACCAATCACAACTGCCCTGGCAGGCTTGCCTTTGCCGGTGAAAATGCTGATCACAGTGCTGATGATTTTCCCGGCCGGGTTCGCCATGGGAATGCCCTTCCCCACTGGCCTGGGCCGACTGGAACAATTTCACAAGCCCTCAGTGCGATGGGCGTGGTCTCTGAATGCAGCGTCCAGCGTACTAGGCTCTGCTGGCTCCATTTTCTGCGCGATTTATTTGGGACTTCGCGAGACTATGCTTTTAGGTGGAGCACTTTATCTACTGGCAATGGTGATCGTAAAAGTTGCGATGGCCAAGCGGGCTAGTGAAGCTTAAGCGTTTGCTGACCGTCCACATAACCAATAAACTGAGTCCCTTTGGCAGCAGCAACTTCCTTTGACTTACCGTCGATACCCCGGTAGGAATCCTCGTCTTTTTTCGTTTGAATAGTAGCACGGAGTTTCAGTTTCGTCCCGTTGGCTGCGATCACGTTTGCCAACTGAAAGTTCAGTTTGGTTCCCCGCCCAATCCCGACGAACTGCTTCTTCTTTTCCCGCGAATAGACGGCACCGATTGCCGCACTACCCTTGGCCACAACCACAGCGTCGCCGACTTTTGTATCAGAGGCTGCTCTGAAGTGAATGGGCCGGCCTTCCTCTGCATCCAGTGGAATATCTTCGGTAAGCACTAGGGCGATCGGCGTACCTTCGTTTACAAGAATAGAACGCTCTATTGCTTCGGGCGACTTCATCGGCAAGGGTGCTTGGGCTGCGGCTGCGGCTTTGACATCTGATCCAGAAGCCTTAGGCGCTGCTGGGCGAACCGGAGGTGCTGTTGGAGTTGCTGGAGTTGCTGCGACTGCAACTACGGGCTTACCACCACTTGCTGGAGTTGTTGCGACTGCAGGCTTTGCACCACCGGGTGATGAGACTGCGGGCTTACCAACGGTTGGAGCAGCGGGCAATACAACAGCCTTGGTTGGATCGCGCATCACTTCGATAATGGATTCGGGAACTCCCGACTGCACCAGACCGATGACCCCATCAGGGGAAAGATCAAACTTTGTTTCTGAAGACTTAATCTGACTTATGATCAGGCTGCTGGGAACTTTGCCCTTCACCATGCCAATTACCGAATCGTTGGTCACTAGGTTAATGTTGACAGGTGGCGGTTGCGGAACTTCTGGTAAGACCTCCACTGGTGCAACAGCAGCGGGCTCTGGCTGAACAACCGGTGGTTTTTTGCTGTTCATAAACCAGGTGCCACCCCCACCTGCCGCCAATAAAAATACAACCCCCGCCGCGATCGGCCCCATCTTACTTTTCGCTGCAACAGCCGGAGCAGGTTTGGCGGATGCCTTGTCAGCAACCTTTACTGCCACCTTCGGAGCTGCGCCTGCTGGTGGAATAGATACACTGATTGGAGTCCTGGGCCCGCCGGTGGTTTGCCGGATCATCTCCAGCGTCTGAAACACCTCTTGCATGGTCTGGAACCGTTCGTCCAAATCCTTGCGCAAACAGCGATGCACTACATGCTCCAATTCTGGCGGAGTGTTCGGAGTAATCTCATGAATCATCCGGGGTTCATCGCGCAGCACCGAAGTAAGCATCGTAATGCCGCTATCGCCCGTGAAAGCTCGCTGCCCGGTAGCCATTTCATAAAGCACTGCGCCAAATGAAAAAATGTCGGAACGGGCATCAACTTTTTTACCCTGCGCCTGCTCAGGAGACATGTAGCAAAGTGTGCCCATGATCGACCCTTGTATCGTCATCGGTTCCACTTGGGTAGCGTCAGGATCATTGCTCATCTGGTGGGTAGATTCAAGTTTTGCCAAACCGAAGTCCAGAATTTTGATCCGGTCCTTGTCGGTTACCATGATGTTCCCAGGCTTCAAATCCCGGTGAATGATGCCCGCCGCATGAGCAGCGCACAGTGCGTCAGAAATCTGCAATCCAAGGTTGACAACCTGACTGACAGGCAACCCGCCACCAGCAATCACATTGGATAAGGTGCGTCCAGCCACATATTCCATGATCATGATCTCCGAACCTTCTTCGGAAATAATGTCGTGAATGACAATAATATTGGGGTGGTTTAGTGCTGACGCAGCTTGTGCTTCCTGCACGAATCGTCGCTGCTGGTCGGCATTTACACTCTGGTCAGGCTTAAGGATCTTCACCGCGACAACACGATTCAGTTTCGTGTCTCGCGCCTGATAAACTTCGCCCATACCACCAACCCCTAATTTCTCTAAAAGTTGGTATTGGCCTCTGATAGTGGGGGGCACGGTTACGAGTATCTCACGCCGCGCGGGGCTGCTTCAACCTTAAACCGTCACTTAACAGGAGCAAGCCGTACTAAACCGCTAAGGCTATGACACCTGTTACGCATCCTCATGATTAGCAAAAAAGCGATCCATCGCCATTTTGTGTTTTTCCGCTAAGCCGCCAGAGAACTGTTTCATTTCTTTCTTTGGCATTGGGCGGAACGCTTTAGCAATGGTGACGTTCGTATCAATAAACTCGCGCTGCGGCATACCAATTACTGCTGAAGAAACCGGGAGCGACATTGAATATTGCACCAATTTTTCCAGCGGCGCTTTGTTTACCAATTTTTCTTGTCCGAACACTTTCATCGCCGTCACGCCCATTTTCTTTTTCAAGGCCACAGGCAGTGCCACCGTTTCAAAGCTATACTGCCTATCGAAATCAACATCCATGCCCCCGGGTACGTTTTTCATGCCTACCAGCGCACCGTTCAAAGCCATCTGCGTGCAATCGAAATCATTGCGTTCCAGTGCCATCTTCAAGACGGCAGGATCGTGATGGCAGGTAATGCCAATGTTGGTAGCCACTTTCTGATCGCGTAATTGGTAGAGCCGCTTCAACACACCATCCGGGGCCTCAATCGCTTTCAGGTCGGCTTCATCCATTAACGCGTGAACATGCAGAACATCCACATGATCAGTTTGCAGGCGCTTCATGCTCGCCTCAATGATCTTCATCGCCTCGTCGCCATTGCGCTTATTGATTTTGGTGGCAAGCCAAACCTGATTGCGGCGAGTTGCCATCACTTTGCCGACGCGCTCCTCACTGAGTCCATTGCCATAACTGAAGGCTGTGTCCAAGTAAGTGATACCCAAGTCCAGTGCGTGGTTCAAAACTTCGAGTGCTCTGTCGTCCTCCTTGTACATCAAGAATCGGGAACCGCAGCCAAATGCCAGGATTGAAACTCTTTTCCCGGTGCGACCTAGTGGGCGCATGGGCATGCCAGTGGCGGCGTCAATGGTAGTGGACGCAAAAGTGAGGGCTGTAGCGGCCTGAAGGAATTCGCGGCGTGTGGTGGACATGCACATTATCATATCGTGCTGGTCAGGCCTATGGGATGTCCCCTTGGGCTAGTTAAGCTGGCCTGTTCGTTTGGGACGTCTTTATTGCTGTCGTTCAACGATTGCAGGCAGCAATTCTTGGAATAAAGTTCTGCGCCAGCGATGGGATGGCGGTAAAGTAGTGTCCGAGCGTTTCTAAACGGCGGCATGAAAAAGGAACACCCATTATTGAAAGTTCTTGCGGAGGCACGAGCCTGCACGGTCTGCGCTTCCACTCTTCCACTGGGTGCGAAGCCGCTACTGGCAGCTGATCCAGGGGCAAAGATTCTGATTATTGGCCAAGCCCCTGGAAAAGCCACTCACGAGGCAGGAATTCCGTGGTGCGATCGCAGTGGCGACCGCTTGCGGGAATGGCTCGGCGTATCTCAAGAACAGTTTTACGACCCACGGTTGATTGCCCTTGTACCTACTGGGTTTTGCTATCCGGGTTCTAGCGGCACCGGCGATCTGCCACCACGCCCAGAGTGCGCTCCACTTTGGCATCCCCGCATTCTTCCACTCCTGGGGCAACTGAAGTTGACCATCTATTTGGGCAGCTTTGCTTTCGAGGCCAACCTGAATGGAAGCTATCGGAATCTGTCCGAGGCCGCAGAGAAGTTCCGCGAACTCATGCCCAACAAAATTGTGCTGCCGCATCCATCGCCTCGCAACGGGATGTGGGCCAGCCAGCGCCCGTGGTTCGCCGCGGAATTGCTGCCAGCATTACGGAAACGTATCAACGAATTGCTTTCGAAATAAAAGGGAAGCATAACGTTCGTTGCCTGATATCCACCTTATGCCCGCGAGGGACTTACGGATGAGACTTGCGGCTCTTAAAGAATTCCACAACAACAGGTGCAACAGAAATAAGTATGATTCCCAGAATCACTTTTTCAAAGTTTTTCCTGACAATTTCAAAGTCACCTAAGTAGTAACCCATCATAGTGAGCAGCACCACCCAGCCAATGCCTCCAAACACGTTGAAGGAAAGAAATCGGCTGTAACTCATGTTCGCCACTCCGGCCACGAACGGTGCGAAGGTGCGAATAATGGGAATAAAACGTGCGTAAATGATGGTCTTACCGCCGTGCTTTTCGTAGAATTCCCGGGTCCTCTGAAGATGCTCTTTCTTGAACCAACGGGAATCTGGCCTACTGAAAACCAAAGGTCCGGCACTGCGTCCTAAGAAGTAACCTACGCCATCACCGACAATGGCAGCGATCGTTAGGAGGATAATGATCGCCACAATATCCAGGTGCCCGGCACCGGCTACAACTCCCACCGTGAACAACAAGGAATCTCCTGGAAGTAGAAATCCGGCCAGAAGGCCGGTTTCTGCAAATACGATTCCAAATAATAAAGCATACCCATACCAGCCAGTCATCACGGAAGTGAGAAACTCAATGAGTTTCTCAGGCGAGGTAAGGGTTTTAAAAATGAATTCCAGCGCAGACTTGACGAACTCCATCACCTAGCCGCGGAAATCCTTGCGGATGCGAGTGATCATATCTTTGTCGATCTTCACTTTTCCCTGGCGAGTCAATTCAGAAACTAACCCATCTTCAAATAGATCCTGGCGTGAACGTGCTTTGCGCGACTTTAACGCTTGCACAATCCCTTCCCGCTCCGTGCCCAGTTGACCCAGGTCGGCAGGAGTTTGGCCCGCCACTTTCGCCACAACCGTCTGACCCATAACCGTAACTGGACCAATGATTGTGCCAATAGGCTTGGTGAATGCATCTGCTAAATAGGTTGCTGAGCCAACACCTTCAACAGCTCCATCGCGTTGAAAATCGGGAGTGGTCTTCACGTCTGCACCAACCATGGCTGCCAACTTCTTCAAATCTCCACCAGCGGTCGCTATCTGATTTTGTAATTCCTTGCTCTTATCCTGTGCCAATTGACGGGCTTTATCGCCGATCAGTTTCCCACGGATTTGCCCTTCTGCTTCAGCCAGTTCACTGGGCCGTGTAGGGGTGATTCCAGTCAAAACAGCCATTGCTAACTTGTTGCCAGGAGCAGCAACTACAGATGTGACTCCACCTTTTTGCAGGGCGGTAACCGCATCGCCCATTTCCTTGTTAAGTCCTATTTCCTGCAGCGGATCACCGGGCGCCGCATCCTTCACCTGATAATAGCTGGCACCGAATTTCTGAGCCAATTGAGCGGCTTCAGCCGGAGTTTTGGTAAGCGCAGTCCGCATCTGATCGGCGGAAGCTTGCAGTTTTTCAACCACACCGTTCTTCTTCCGTTCGTCCATTAACTGAGCCTTCACTTCGTCGAAGGGGCGCAGCCGCGCATCCTGCTTTTCCAGTAATTGCAGAACGTGGAATCCATATTCGGTCTTGATAATTTCGGAAAGTTCGTTCGGCTTCAAAGCGAATGCTGTGCTCTCGAAATTCTTCACAGTCTGGCCTCGTGTAACCCAATCCAGTTCCCCACCCTTAATAGCAGAACCAGGATCTTCAGAATTCTTCTTGGCCAAGTCCCCGAAATCTGCTCCGCCCTTAATCTGCTTCAACAGATCCTTCATCTTGGCTTCAATCTTGGTGACTTCTTCAGGCTTCTTATCCGTCGTCTTCAAAAGGATATGGCGGATGCGAAGCCTCTCAGGGGTGCGAAACCGTTCTTTCTGCGAACTATAAGCGTTCTGCAAATCCGCGTCGCTTACCTGATATGTGGCTGCAACCTTATCCTGATCCAGTACAAGCAAATCGAAACTGCGGCGCTCCGGCTGCTTAAACAGCAGACGGTTCTTACCAAAGTAGCTCTGTACTTCCTCGGCAGAGACATTCACGTTTGCACGAAACTTATCTTCGTTAAATGCGAAATAGTCAACCTTTGCCGATTCCTTACGACGCCTGTATTCGGCTTCCACTTCCTGCGGTGTTACAATTACGCCTTCCAGCGTAACGTTGCGAAGGCGGGTCAGCAGCATCTGCTTCCGCACGTTCTTTTCGAATTCAGGAACAGTCAATCCGTTTT
Source organism: Bryobacterales bacterium (assembly GCA_043755435.1). Taxonomy (GTDB): domain Bacteria; phylum Acidobacteriota; class Terriglobia; order Bryobacterales; family Bryobacteraceae; genus JANXSF01. The sequence continues at coordinate 8,348 of JAYUSZ010000030.1, forward strand.
GCGATAGGAAGCGTTCATAGTCCGCAGTGCTGGTTTGACCACCTTGGAAAAGGTTCGGGAGCATGGTGCGGATATTCTCAGCCAAGTCTTCATCGGTAATATTGAAGCCCATCTTTCCTGATTGGCAAGCCAGGGCACGCTCGGTAACCATTTGGTTGATCAGTTCAGGAATGTAATTCTGAATCATTTCCGGCGGAAACTGTTTGTTGCGAGTGGCGTTCTGAATCCCAGCAATCACTTCGCGGGTGGTAATCGTTTCACCGCAAACCTCGGCTACTCTTTGTTCCCCTGGATTACTTCCTCCACCTCCGCCTGGTCCCCCTGGGATCAAATACGTAATCATCGAAAGGGCTACCATGGCCAAAAGCGCGGTCAGCAAATACCGGACAGATTTATCCCGGCTGCGGAAAAACTCAAACATTGAAGTGGATCTCCTAAGAAAAAACGGACTTCTATCAGTATAGCGCGCCATTTGGCCGGTGAGGAAAGCGTGTCTAATCTGAAGAATCGTCGACCAGCCTGTTGTGGAAGCTAGTTGGGTCTGGCGCTGATACGATAATTTGATAAGAACCATTCCAGACGTGTTGGCTCGCGGATTTTACGGCGCTGGTGAAAGAGTTTCCGAAGACGAAGACTTAGCGGAAGAATGTTTGGCGGAGCCTGGTGAGAAAGTAGGATTTCTCGGTGTTTATTTTATCGGATAAGCAGAAATGAGAATGGCATTCGCGAATCTTATTATCTCCTTGGGATACCTATCAGCTCAAGAAGCAGTGTTGTCCACTGTGAAAATGGCGGATGGCAAGCAATGGACTACAAACAATCTGAACGTCAAGGCTATGCCGTCCTACTGCTACGATGACGCAGAACTGAATTGCCGTCAGTATGGTCGTTTGTATCCTTGGGGGTCGGCGTGGAAGGTATGTCAATCGTTAGGGGATGGATGGCGATTGCCGACGGATGACGACTGGCGGCGACTTGCGAAAAACTACGGTGGCGTCAGTGAAGACTCCGAAGATAAAGGTAAAGCAGCGTACAAGGCACTGTTGACCGGAGGCAGTTCAGGATTTAGAGCCTTGCTGGGCGGTGGCCGTTCCGATGATGGGAAGTATGCACGATTGGATGCCCACGGATTCTATTGGACGGCATCAGAAACGGATGTTGCTAGTGGATGGTATTACAACTTTGGCAAAGGCGGATTGGCTCTGCATCGGCAAAGTGGTGGCCAGAAGCAACTTGCATTTTCCGTGCGCTGTGTCAGGGACTGAAAAGAAGCTGATACGATGGTAGTTCCCCATGATACAGACCGTCCCAGACGTGTTGGCTCGTATCGTTGAGCAAAAACAAATAGAGTTGGCCGCTTGTGGCGGGATCACTTCTAAGCTTGAGGATCGGGCTGCGGAATCGATCGCCAGCCGGCGTGGTTTTCGTTCGAGCCTTGCGGCGAAGCCGCCTTCCATTATTGCTGAGATCAAGAAGGCCTCTCCCAGCAAAGGACTGCTGTCGAACAATTTTTCACCTTCAAAGATTGCTGCTGATTACGAGCAAGGCGGGGCATCGGCTTTGTCTGTTCTGACTGATGTTCATTTCTTTCAGGGGGGCTTGGCTGATTTGGTTGAGGCTCGGACGGCTACAAGGCTTCCGGCGCTTCGCAAGGATTTCACAATTGCAGATTTCCACGTTGTTGAAGCGGCAGCGGCGGGGGCCGATGCGATTTTACTGATTGCAGCGATCCTGACGTTGAAAGAGCTGAGGCATTTCCGCGAACTTGCTGCGTCGTTTAAGATGGACGCCCTGGTGGAAGTTCATGACGCGCACGAACTGCAAACGGCTCTTGATTCCGGCGCGGAAATTCTAGGAGTGAACAACCGCAATCTGCATACTTTTGAAGTGAGGTTGGAGACTTCGTTGGAACTTGCGGATATGATTCCATCAACGTTGTTGAAGGTGAGCGAGAGCGGCATTCATTCGAGAGACGATTTACAGCGCCTGCGCGCTGCTAATTATCAGGCATTCTTGGTGGGTGAGCATTTGATGAAATCTGGCAATCCAGAAGAAGCGCTTAGGTTGCTTCTATCATGATGGTGAAGATTTGTGGGATCACAACATTAGAAGACGCACTGGCCGCAATCGACGAAGGAGCCACTGCCTTGGGGTTCAATTTTTATCCGCCGAGCCCACGTTATATTGCACCGGAAACCGCTGCTGGTATCATCGCTGAGCTTCCCAAGGAGACTTTGAAGGTTGGTGTGTTCGTCAACGAGAGTCCCCGGAGAGCGGAGACTATCGCGGATGAAGCTGGACTTGATATTGTGCAACTTCATGGAAAAGAAACGGCTGACCACTCCCCGAGAGGGTATCCAGTTTGGAAGGCGTTTCGCGTGGATGCGAATTTTTCGGCGGATCAACTGAGAACTTTTCCGGCGGATGCTTACCTTTTAGATTCGCCGACGGAATTGTATGGCGGAAGCGGCCATACTTTTGATTGGACTTTGGCGCGAGGTATTGGCGCACATATTATTCTTGCAGGCGGACTGGACGCATCGAACATTCGGCGGGCAGTTGCAGTTGCCCAGCCTTGGGGTGTGGATGCATGCTCGAAATTGGAAGCGGCACCGGGGCGGAAGGATCGCGCAAAGATGTCAGCCTTTTTAAGAGAACTACGAAATTTATGATTATTTCCCAACCAGACTCGCACGGTCATTTCGGTCCATACGGCGGCCGCTATGTGCCCGAAGTCTTAATGAACCCGCTGGAAGAGCTGGAGCAAGCTTACCTTCTGGCGCGCCAGGACCCGGCATTTCAGGCCGAATTGGACGATTTGCTGAAGAACTATGCGGGTCGTCCAACACCACTGTATTTTGCAAAACGGCTTTCAACTGAACTGGGTGGGGCGAAGATTTATATTAAGCGCGAGGACCTGCTGCATACGGGCGCGCACAAGATCAACAATAGTCTGGGCCAGGTTTTGTTGGCCCGGCGCATGGGGAAAAAGCGAATTATTGCTGAAACCGGAGCGGGGCAACATGGAGTGGCAACGGCTACTGTTTGTGCATTGTTCGGGCTGCAATGCCGCATCTACATGGGTGAAGAAGACATGCGGCGGCAGCGGCTGAATGTTTTCCGCATGCGATTGTTAGGCGCTGAAGTGGTGGGCGTGAATACTGGAAGCCGCACGTTGAAAGACGCAATTAGCGAAGCGATGCGCGATTGGGTAACCAACGTGGGCGACACCTATTATTTATTGGGATCGGCACTGGGGTCGCATCCTTATCCTTTGATGGTTCGCGATTTCCATAGCTGCATTGGCATTGAAGCGCGGCAACAAATTCTGGCTGCGACTTCGGGAAAATTACCGGATTCCATTTTCGCTTGCGTGGGCGGTGGCAGTAACGCCATTGGTATTTTCCACGCGTTTATTGGTGATGCCTCGGTGAAGTTGATTGGGATTGAAGCTGGCGGGCATGGGCCGAAATTGGGTGAACATGCGGCGCGGATGGCGGGCAGCAAGCCAGGTGTGCTGCAAGGTGCCTATAGTTATCTTCTGCAGGATGAAGATGGGCAAGTTGCTTTGACCCATTCCATTTCCGCTGGTTTGGATTACGCAATGATTGGTCCGGAACACGCGTGGCTTTCAGATCGTGGGAGGGCCGAATACACATCATGCCTGGATTCCGATGCATTGAATGCTGCTTGTTTATTGTCACGAACGGAAGGGCTGATTCCAGCACTTGAATCTTCGCATGCATTTGCTGAGGCATTCCGCCGGGCACCGGCTGCCAAGGATGAAATATTCCTAGTAAACTTAAGCGGACGCGGCGACAAAGATATTGATATTTACAGGGAAAACCTAAAGGATCTGGATGACCCAGACACGAATTAGTAAACGCTTCGAACAACTTCGAAAGAATAGTGAACCGGGCTTGGTTGCCTACATAACGGCGGGTGATCCGAGTATTGAGAGGACTCCTGATTTGGTGTTTGCACTGGAACGCGGTGGTGCCGACATCATTGAACTTGGTGTTCCCTTTTCCGACCCTATTGCTGATGGTCCGGTGATTCAACGCGGCTCGGCTCGGGCTGTGAAGAACGGAACTAATGTGGTGAAGGTGTTGGAAATTGCCCGACGGATTCGGGAAAAGTCCCAGATTCCACTGCTGCTTTTTTCGTACATGAATCCCTTGTTGAACTATGGATTTGAGCGGCTCGCCGTGGATGCGGTGGCGGCCGGCATTGATGGCTGCTTGTTGACCGATTTGAGTGTTGAAGAGGCCGAACCTTATGTGGGCGGCTTGCGCAAGGCGGGATTGGACACAGTGTTTCTGGCTGCGCCTACCAGTCCTCCGGCGCGCTTGAAGTTAGTTGCGCAGTACTCCTCTGGTTTCGTTTACCTTGTTTCCCGCACTGGAGTAACTGGGGAGCAGGCGCAGCTATCGGATTCAGTTGGGCCCTTGGTTGCGAACACTCGCAAGTTCACGGATCTACCTTTGGCTGTGGGATTCGGAATTGCAAATGCGCATGATGCAGCTGCGGTTGCTTCAATGGCGGATGCAGTTGTTGTGGGAAGTGCATTTGTGAGGCTGGTGGAAAACAACTCAGATTCGCCGGGCTTGGAAGCAAAATTAGAAGCGTTGGCGCGGGAATTAAAACAGGGTGCGCTGTCTGCAAAAAAGCAATGAACGAAGAGCAAGCGAAACTGGAATTAGGGAAACTGCGCGATGGCATTGATGATGTGGATCGCAAGCTGATTGATTTGCTAAATCAGCGGACGCGGTTCGTAGAAGCAATTGGCGCGGTGAAGCGTGCTTATGGCCTGCCGGTTTATGAACCGAAGCGCGAGGACGATGTCTACGCCAATATTGCCACTCACAATGAAGGGCCGATTCCACAGGATTCGGCTAAACGGGTTTTTGAGCGCATTATGGATGAGATGCGGACGCTGCAACGAAATCGGATGAATCAAGAGAACAAATGATGGAAGTGAAAAGGAACCAATGTTAGTTGTAATGCAAGAAGGAAGCACTGAAACGCAGATTCAGCAGGTGATTGACCGGTTGGTGACAATGGGGTTTACGGTGCATCGATCAACGGGGTCTTCCCACACTTTGCTGGGCGGCGTTGGACCGGTGGAGGATTTTGAGCCTGCGGATTTCGAGGTGATGGAAGGAGTGAAAGAGTGCCATCGCATTGTTTCGCCTTACAAGCTGGCGAACAAAAGTTTCCGTCCGCAAGGAACCATTGTTGAAGTGAAGGGCGTGCGAATAGGTGGACCGGAAGTGATTGTGATTGGCGGTCCGTGCAGCGTGGAAAATCGCGACAACATTGAGGCCTGTGCTGAGATTGTCGCTAAGGCAGGTGGGCGTGGATTGCGCGGCGGAGCGTTTAAACCCAGGACGTCGCCTTATAGTTTTCAGGGATTGGGTGAAGAAGGTTTGAAGATTATGCGGCGGGCGGCGGATCGCCATAACTTGATTGTGGTGAGCGAAGTCATGGACCGTTCGCAAATTCCCATGATGTTGGAATATGTGGATGTATTCCAGTTAGGCGCACGAAATATGCAGAACTACAATTTGCTGCGTGAGTTGGGGAACGTCCGTAAACCGGTGCTGCTGAAGCGCGGGATTGCGGCGACGATTGAGGAGTTGTTGCTGTCTGCTGAGTACATCATGTCCGGTGGAAATTATGATGTGATTTTATGTGAGCGTGGCATTCGCACTTACGAAACTGCGACTCGCAACACTATGGACATTTCCGCGATTCCAGTTGTGAAGGCTTTGAGCCATTTGCCGATTATGGCGGATCCATCGCATGGCACGGGGCGTCGCGACAAAGTGTTGGCGATGGCAAGGGCATCGGTTGCGGCAGGGGCGGATGGAGTGCTGGTGGAAGTGCATCCCGATCCTGACCATGCACTGAGTGATGGCGCGCAGACTTTGAAACCGGAACAGTATGCAACGATGATGGACCAGATTCGAGCGATTGCAATTGCTGTGGACCGGTCCATTCAACCGGCGAATTGATATGCGGACAGTAGCTATTTTTGGCGTGGGGCTGATTGGTGGATCGTTTGCCTTGGCGCTGAAAAAGGCCGGATTTGCTGGGGAAATCCTGGGTGTTAGTTCGGAGCGATCGATTAGCGAAGCCTTGCGGCGCGGAGCGATTGACCGGGGCGTGCCGTTTGAAGCGGCAGCGCGAGTTGCGGATTTGTTGTACATGGCAACTCCGATTCATAGGATCATCGAAGACATTCAGCGGCTGAAGAACTTGCTGAAACCTGGTGCACTGGTTACTGATGCGGGTAGTACGAAACATGAGATTTGCGATGCTGCCGCAAAGCATCTTGCGCCGGAATCTTTCCTGGGTGGCCATCCTATGGCCGGCAAGGAATCGCGCGGAGTGAATGTGGCTGATGCGGATTTATTCAAGAGCCGGACCTATGTGTTGACGCCGACGAGTACTGAGCAATTGGAATCGGCGAGCATGAAGTGGTTGGTGAATTGGATTCGCAAGATTGGAGCAAACCCGCTGATCCTCACTGCGCGGGAGCATGACCATGCTGTTGCTTTCACATCTCATTTGCCTCAACTGGCATCCACTGCGTTGACCATAACAGCAGCGGGCAACTTGCCCGATGCAAGCAGCCAGAAGACTACTGGGCAAGGCTTTCAGGACATGACGCGGCTGGCGCATTCTTCCTTTGATATGTGGAAGGACATTCTTGGTACAAACGCAGCGGAGATTGATAGGGCACTGGAAGCTTACATCAAATTGTTGATGGAAATGCGTGAGGGGTTGAAGGATCCAGCGAGTATGCAACCAGCGTTTGAAAGTGCTGCGGAGTTTCGCAAGCGCCTGTACAGCGCCACTATTCTGAGGTAGTTGGTAGAATAGAAGCATGGTTCGACCACTGCATTTTGTTGTAATCACCTCCTTCCTAATGGGTTTGGCATTGCCCTATGTTTGGGCTGCCGCTCCGGCGAAGAAACCAGTTGCTCCCGTGAAGAAGGGACCTGTTGCCAAGGCACCGGCACCTCAGAAAAAATCTCCTGCTGTGGCTAAGGGCACGGCGAAGAAGACACCGGCCCGCGCTGTTGTGGCTTCCAATACGAAGAGGCGGGTGGCTTCCAGAAGTTACGCGAAAACGGGAAGGCGAGTGGTTTCCGCACCTGTTTATCGAGGCCAAGCAGCACCTGCTCCAGAACGATATCAGGAGATTCAACAGGTCTTACTTGATAAGGGATATTTGCAAGGTGTGCCTTCAGGAACTTGGGATGCACAAACCATTGATGCAATGCGCCGATTCCAGGCTGACAAGCATCTACCAGTTACAGGTACATTGAACTCCATGTCTTTAATCCAGCTTGGACTTGGGCCCAAGCGTATTACCGCGGCTAACAACGCACCACCGGCACAGGTGCCGCCTCAATGATTATTGGGGTTCCGAAGGAAATAAAAGATCACGAAACTAGAGTGGGGCTGGTGCCTGCAAGTGTTACGGCGCTTGTGGAAGCTGGTCATCGGGTGTTGGTTCAATCAGGTGCAGGCAAGGGCAGTTCGCTGCCCGACCAGGATTATGTGGAAGCCGGTGCGGACATTGCGACGACGGCCAGCGAAGTTTGGGATAAGTCTGACTTGATTGTGAAAGTGAAGGAGCCACTGCCCGCTGAATACGTTCAGTTTCGTCCAGGGCTGATGTTGGCAACTTTTTTACATTTAGCTCCCTTGCCCGAATTGACGGCAAAGCTACTGGAAAAGAAAGTTTCAGCAGTGGCTTATGAAACGATTCGCGAGCAAGATGGGTCTCTTCCGTTGCTAACTCCGATGAGTGAGGTTGCGGGCAGGATGTCTGTACAAATCGGGGCGCAGTATTTAGAAAAAGCAAATGGTGGTCGTGGGATTTTGTTAGGTGGTGTGCCGGG
>JAYUSZ010000031.1:0-16069 GCA_043755435.1 Bryobacterales bacterium
CCTTCGCTAAGCCGGATGCTGTAATAGCCGGCCATAGGGACACCCACAGGGGGCGTGATTATAACCTTACTGCGACCTACTTGTAACTCAGCCAGTAACGGCAAAGCGGAGATGCAAAGAAGCACTAGTTTAATGTCCATTGTTATTCCAGTACCAGAGAGCTTAGGTTTTCTTCAATCAATTTCTGGAAGTTCCGTTTCGACTTGTATTTGTTGCGAAACTGCTGCAAAAAAATGGCGAATGGCGCGTTCTTCCCCAATTTCTGCGCCAATCTGGCGGCTCTTTTCATCAGCTCAATTGCCGTATCGTAATCAGCATGATCAGCGGCGGCTTCGGCATATTGGAAATAGATAGGCAGCGATTCCATAGGATGCTCGTTTTCACGAGCCTTGGCAAGTTCAATCCAGAGTGTGGGACGGCATCCACTGGCCTTGGCCTCGCCCCAAGCCTCCTCTATGTTGCCCTCGTAGAGGAAAATTTCAATTAGAAATGAATGGTCGTCGCGGAAGTGACTGCTTGCTTTCATCCGTGAGCGCAACTCGTCCAGAGCACGATTCCTCCATACATTCCAAGTTCCGGCCTTCTTAGCGTGCTCCTCCAGCTTTTGGAAATTGTCCAAGAGGGGACGTGCCACGTACTGAGCCCACATCAACTGCATCGCACTATCATGACGCCCATTGCCATGATAGAGTCCGGCTGCCAGTTCCAGTAATCTAGGATCCGTATTCACGGGGAAAGCCTCCAGGCCTTTCTCCGCCCATAACAAAGCTTTGTCTAACATCTGAGCTTGTTCATACACTTCGCTGATCTTCATGTAGTGATATGCAGAGGTGAGATCACGGAGTTTCACCGCCACCAACTCCTCTACATCTCCCGATGCCGTGGCAAGAGCCTCCATTATTTGAGTGATTCGGAAATAAGTATTGGATGACCAGGCGTCTTGTTTTTTAGTTCTTACCGGAACCTTTGCCCATTCCGCCTCAGCCAGTTGCCGGTAAACTTTCAGGCCTTCGTCCCCGAGAATGTGGCGGTAGTTAAAAGCGGCTCCATAAAAAACGTCGAAGTGGCTGCTGAACTCCAGTTCAAAAAGACGCCTAGCCAAATCAGTTGGATCTGGTCTTGCCTCCAGGCATGCCTGCATGTGAATGTCTTCCAACTGATCGCGTAACTCGACAAAATGGCCGTTGGAATCGTCCATGGAATGGACAGCTTTCTGAAGTAATGGCAGTGCGGATTCGCAGAGTTCCACAATAGCTTCAGCATGGCCTTCTTCCAGCAAAGTTTCATACGATTGAATCGCTTGTTGAACTCCGCGTGACCATGCTCGCGATTCACTACGTCCTAAAAATCCTCTAATGCGGACTGTTTTTGCAAACGCCTTGGAAGCCTCCGCCACCACAGTTGCCGAACCGGAGCGGGCGGCCGCATAAAGGATCAGGCGTTCGTTTAGCTGGGGAATATCCTTAGCCCAATCGAGCAACATTTTCACGAGATCTTCTTCGGTTTCTTCCCGAAGGAATGTTTCAACGTCTGCCAAGGTTAGTTTCTTCGCCTTCGCCCGTGCCTTCGCTTTCCCAGGTTTCTTTGTTTCCGGTTTCTTTGCACCATCCAGCCAGGCCGAAGCTGCTGCAACGCAATGCTTACAGAAAAGACATTCCTGGCCGGTGGTACAATCGCAAGCGAAGTCCAACACCCCGTCATCGGAGGTCAAGGTTACTTTGTAGTCCTTGGTTCCATGGACTATTGCATTTATGCTACCTGCTTCTTCGTTTAGCGAAACAACGCGCCCCGTTGATTGGTAGCTTAATCCTTGTTGGTAGGCGTCGCTGTCTGCCAAACGGCGAATAATTGGAACGGATATGGCACCATGAAGGCTATTCGGCATTCAACCATGGTAATCCTAATTCGTGTTTAGAAAGAGGGAAGAAGAATGGTAGCGCTAAGGGGAATCGAACCCATATTTAAGCCTTGAGAGGGCTCCGTCCTAACCGTTAGACGATAGCGCCATTTTCTTTCTTCATTATAGTCATTGCTGTTTGCCACACGCAACGTTGTACAATCACACCGATGCACATAAAAATAATTTCTGGAGCCGCGCTTCTTGGAGCTTTGTGTTTGCTTGTTGCTGGCTCGCGACCGGCGGACATTCCTTTTCAAAAACACCTGCTTGATTTAGGAGCCAATGAAAGCGCTGCGGCGATGGATGTAAATGGCGACGGCCGGCTGGATATTGTGAGTGGTGAAATCTGGATGGAGGCACCAAAAGCGCCGGGAGGAAAATGGACGCGCCATCAGTTTCGCCAACTGAATTATGAGAATAATTACATTGACAACTTCAGCGATTTGCCCTTGGACGTAAATGGCGACGGCAAAATGGATATTGTGGGATGCGCATGGTTTGGCAAGAAACTCGCCTGGTGGGAAAATCCTGGGAAAGTGGATGCCCCTTGGAAAGAACATGTGATTGACAATTCAGGATCCAACGAGTTTTGCTTTTTGGTCGACATGGATAATGATGGCAAGGCAAGGGAAGTGATCACGCAATATGGCGACAAGAAAGTCGCTGCAGCCTGGTGGGAAGTGAAAAATGGGCAGTTTGTGAAGCATGAAATCAGCAACGTCAGCTATGGTCATGGGATTGGTGTTGGTGATGTGAATGGGGATGGGCGGAACGACGTACTTACTGCACAGGGCTGGCTTGAAGCTCCGGCGGATCCTCGGCAAGGGAACTGGAAAATGCACTCCGATTGGAAGACGGAAAAGCACTTAGGGTTTTTGCATGTAAGGGATGTGAATGGCGACGGACGCAACGACGTGATCTCAACCAACGCCCATGATTACGGCATTTTCTGGATGGAGCAAATGGCTGATGGCACTTTCAAGCAGAACAAAATTGACGATGCCTGGTCACAAGCCCATGCCATGACGATGGTGGATTTGAACGGAGATGGGCAAATAGATTTCGTGACCGGAAAGCGGCATTGGGCACACGATCATGATCCAGGGGCTCAGGACCCGTTGGGCATTTACTGGTATGAATCGCGCAAGTCCGCTGATGGTAAGAAGTTGGATTGGACGCGGCACATCATCGACTATGGCGGCCGGACTGGAGCAGGGATGCAGATTCCTGTGGTGGATATTGATGGTGACGGTGATTTGGATATTATCTGTCCTGGTAAAGGCGGACTCTACTTGTTTGAAAATGTGACGAAGAAAAAATGAGCAAGAAAATACTGATTGTTACAGGCGATGGTGGCGAGGCTTATGAAACTTTATACGCCGTTCATAGAATGCAAGAAGCTGGATTTACAGCAGTTGTTGCAGCCCCTTCGGTGAAGCGACTCCATTTGGTGATGCATGACTTCGAGGAGGGTTGGGACACTTATGTGGAACGGCAAGGCTATGGGCTTATGTCGAACGTGGCAATTGCGGATGTTGATCCGGCGGAGTTCGCTGCGATTCTGCTGATGGGCGGCAGGGCTCCAGAATACCTACGCCACAATGAAAAGCTGTTGGACATTGTGCGGCAGATGGATCAGGCTGGAAAGTGGCTTTTTTCGATTTGCCATGGCATTCAGGTTTTGCTGGCAGCCGGGGTGGTGACCGGCAGGCGGGTTACTTGCTATGAGCACATCCGGTTTGAAGTTGCTGCCTGCGGCGGCACATGGGAAAAGCCAGAAGCCTTCCAGGATGGCCGATTGGTTACGGCGCAAACATGGCAATCGCATCCAGATTTTTATCGCCTGGTAATGGCATGTTTAGGAGGAAAGTGATCGCTTGCCTTTGGATCCGGAAGTTGCCTTGTTTCTTGAGTCTCAGAAAAACTCTAAACCTCGTAGTGAAATGACGATTGAGGAAACGCGCCAAGCTATGCTGGCTTCCCGGCATTTGGCGCTGCCTTCCCAACCGTTGGCGGTAGTTCTGGATAAGACGATGGCCAACGTGCCGGTGCGCATTTACCAAACTGAAGACGACGATTATTGGCCCACAATGGTTTTCGCCCATGGAGGCCGGTTCATCAGTGGTGATCTGAATACTCACGATAGCCTTTGCCGGCAATTGGCTAAACGATCAGGAGCCAGAATCGTTGCCGTGGATTACCGTCTTGCGCCAGAGCATCGGTTTCCTGCGGCGCTGGAAGATGTTTATGCTGTAGTGGAATCAATGTCGGAAGAGTCACCCAAGTTAGCAGTTGGAGGTGATAGTGCGGGGGGAAATTTAGCTGCAGCTGCGGCGATTATGGCCAGAGACAACGGCCATAACTGGATAAGTTTACAATTGCTGCTTTACCCCATGCTGGATGCCATGGCCAGCCTGGAATCACACCAGGAATTCCAGCAGGGCTTTGGGCCGGGTAGCGCAGATATGATACGTGGGTGGCATGAATATGCTCCCGAGCCTTTGGACCGGAAGAATCCATTGCTTTCCCCTCTGTGGTGTGAAGATTTAAGGGGATTGCCGCCGGCCTGGATATTAACGGCGGAAATGGACACACTGCGGGACGAGGCCGAAGAATTTGGTCGTCGCTTGTTTTTCGCGGGCGTTCCGGCCGAAATTGACAGAGCGGATGGAATGATTCATGGTTTTTTGCAACAGTCAGCCATTCTTAACAAAGCCGGTCTATACTTGGACAAGATCGCCCAGCAGATTCGATTGCACCTTTTCGATTAGTTGAAGCATCTTAGAGAAGTCCCAACAACTTAACGATCTTTTTATTGATTCGCGAATGCCGTCACAGTGTATACGCCATACCGACCTCCCAGGTTCCTCCCGACTGTTCACGGACCTGATCTACCACTTCGACAAAGTGGCGGATTTCTACGACCATGCTCCGCTGGACTTGGAATCTTACAGAAAAGCTGCCCAGTTTGATTTTCCAGCGAAACGCAGAGCGGAACTGGTGGAAGCACTCGGAGAGCAGAATCCTGGGAATCCTTCGCTGAAGATCTTGGCAGAGCCGGGAACAATGGCTGTGGTAACCGGGCAACAGGTTGGATTGTTTTCTGGTCCGGCCTATACCCTATACAAAGTTCTTACTGCGGTTAAGTTGGCGGAACATCTCACCCGCCAGGGTATCCCATCGGTTCCGGTATTTTGGTTGGCGACTGAAGATCATGATTTGCCGGAAATCAACCAGGCATGGAGCTTTGGAGCGGATCAGCAGCCTGTCGGATTAACCTCATCTGCTGTTAATCCGAAGCTGGGTCCAGTGGGTGGAATCGCTATCCCCGATCCGCCGTTGACTGAACTGCGCAAGTCACTGGAGGAGTTTCCCTTCGGCGGGGAAATCGCGGCGCTGGTTGAGACCGCTTACACTCCTGGTGCAACGTTTGGGGATTCATTCAGACAGTTGTTGGGCGATTTATTGAAGCCTTATGGCGTGTTGTTTCTGGACCCAATGCGGCCTGCAATTCGCGAGATGATGGCGCCGTTGTTAGCCCATGCCGCTGGAATGTCGCCTAAACTGATGGCGTCTCTGACTGCCCGGAATGTGGAACTGGAAGCGCGTGGTTATCATGCGCAAGTTCATGTGGACTCGGATACGTCGTTATTTTTTGTTTTGGAAGATGGGAAACGGGTTCCTTTGCGAAAGTTCGGACCGGGCAAATTGGAAGATCTTAAGACCAGGCCAGAATCGCTCAGTCCTAACGCATTATTGAGGCCAGTGATGCAGGATTATATGCTGCCTACTGTGGCCTATGTTGGGGGTCCAGCGGAACTGGCTTACTTTGCGCAGTCGCAAGTTTTGTATCATGCATTGCTGGGTCGGATGCCGGTAATTGTTCCAAGGGCGTTTTTCACACTGCTGGATGCTCGCGCTTCTAAGATGCTTGATCGTTACGAACTGACGATTGCTGACTTTCATCCGGGGATGCAGGCACTGAAAGAGCGAATGGCGGCAAAGTTGGTGCCGACTGAACTCTCGAACGACGTGGCAAATTCAAAAGAAACGGTTGCTAAAGCAATTGATAAACTAGCGTCCCGACTGCTTGCGTTTGATCCAAGCTTGGCGAAAGCGTTGACGCGAAGCCGGACCAAGATTGTTTATCAAATGGCAAAGATGGAAAGCAAGACGGCCCGTGAGGCTCTTCGGCGTGATGAAAGAGCCGGGGCAGATTCGGTTTGGCTTGCTGGGTCAATTTATCCGCACAGCCATTTACAGGAACGCTACTACAGCATTTTGCCATTTCTTGCGAAGTACGGACCCGATTTGGTGGGGAAAATCCACGATTCGATTGTGATTGGTTGCGCAGACCATCAGCTTCTTGTGTTGTAATGAGCAAATCTTATGCTCATCAACTCTGTAAAGAAAGCTCTTAAAGAGGGCAAGGTTCAGCTTGGTACAAGTTATGGTCAACTTCGATCTCCTGAAGTGGGCCGCATCCTTGCTGCCGCTGGTTTTCACTGGGCCTTTGTCGACGCCGAACATGGCGGATTTGGTATTGAAACCATTCAGGATATTTGCCGCACTGCGAACTTGACTGGACTTGCGCCAATTGTCCGAGTTGCCGACCTTCAATACGCTTTGGTTGCACGTGCACTGGATTGCAATGCCCAAGGCATCATTTTTCCTCGTATCGAATCAGCTGAAAAACTAGCTGAAGCCGTAAGCTGGTGCAAGTTTCCACCGCAAGGTATCCGCGGTTGCGGTATGACGGCCATGCAAGTGGATTATGAGCCAGCTACGATTCCGCAGATCATGGAACACACCAACGAAAATACTCTGGTGGTTCTGCAAATTGAGACCCAAAGGGCGGTTGATGCGCGGGATGAAATTCTTTCGGTTCCTGGGATTGACGCCATGATGATTGGGCCTGTGGACCTTTCCATTTCGTTGGGATGCCCTGGCGATTTCATGAATCCGAAAATGATCAAGGCTATGGAAGATATTCGGGATACTTGCATTGCAAAAGGCATTGCGCCTGGGACACAGACGCGCAATCTTCCATTGGCGAAATTCTGGAAAGACAAGGGTATGAAGTTCTTGGGTTGTTCCAGCGAATGGGCAATGATGTTGGATCGCGGTAAGGAAATCACAGCGGGACTGGCTTAGGGAATTTGACGCAATTCGGCATCGCGGACTGTTTCTTGATTCAATGAATTTCCGGCCGACTTTACTTTCCTCTCTTGGGCTACCCACCTCGGTAGCCTTGCTGACTCACAGCGGCGCTTTTCGGTTCCCCAACCTGAAGCGCTAAGAGTTATCCAGTTCAATCGGCCGGTTCTTCATTACGGCACCGCGCGGATTTAATTGTGGGAAGCACGCTGGCCAGCGGTTTGTTCTTCCTGATTCAACATTACACTGCGAGTGCTAGGAAATTGAGGTGGAATTTAACAAGTGTATTGATATTGCGGGAGATGTTTTTGTGAATCGATTGGGACCACGAATTTCAGGTGGGGCAATTTTGTGGAAAGTTATTGAGGGCGACGTAAGGGAAGGACTCGGAATTTCCGGTTGCGGTGGAGCCGGTAGGTATTGAAGTCTGCGTGATGGACTGTAAATATTGTTGACACACCTTCTCGGTTCGCAAGATACACAAGGGTTGTGTCAGCGAAATCCATCGGACAATCAGCGTAGCGTGACCTTAGGGCTTGTATTGACGGAAGTTCTGCATTATCAATCGATAACAGTAATATTGCTCCAGCGCGAACCAACCGCCAGGCGGATTCCATTTCATGGCGACTGTCACCAACCAAGTGAAACAATTCCGTCAAAACGGCTTCTGAAGTTGCTAGAGGCAGCCGGAGTTGCTGGAACGTTTCAACACATGTCTGGTGCCAGTGATCATTTCGGTCAAGCAGCGCCAGAATTGCTCCGGTATCGATTAAGGCGTTAGGTACCATGACGTCGATTCAGGCGTTGCCGTACCGCCTGACTGACATTTTCTGATCGATAAGGATTGCCACCGTCAAGAACCCCAAAACACTTTGACGCTGCCTGTTGAAGTTTCAGTTGTTTTTCATCACCTTCAAATTGGAGCTCATCCTTACTAAGCCAGTCACGAGCGGCCAGATCGAGAAGCGCTGAAAGAGATATTTTTCTGCGATGGGCTTCGCGCTCCAATCCGGATTTGAGTTCGGCTGAAACACGCCAGCTATAGACTTCTGTCTTCATATCGGATCAAATTGAAGGCCTTCTTCATTGACTCAACCACTACGGGGAGAATCTGTTCCGGCGTCATGGCTCGCAGAGTGGAATTGAAGGGTTCGCAGCGGATTGGTCCGTCGTAGCCGAGATCGTTCAGTGTGTTCAGGAACGCGGAAAGGTCGATGACGCCGGTCGCTACCGGCAACTCGCGCTTTGAATCCAGTTGTTGATCGATGGGCACGTTGGCAGGAGCGTCGTTCAGGTCTGCAGAAACGATTTCACGATTGGTGAGTGTCCTCAAATCGGCGGCTGACTCACCCGCTGTGTACCAGTGCCAACTA
Organism: Bryobacterales bacterium; assembly: GCA_043755435.1. Classification (GTDB taxonomy): domain Bacteria; phylum Acidobacteriota; class Terriglobia; order Bryobacterales; family Bryobacteraceae; genus JANXSF01. Next base: position 8,431 of record JAYUSZ010000031.1, read on the forward strand.
TCAAGAACGAACCCAACATTGGTTTTGTTGATAGCGGCGATAAGATCCTTCATTTCAGCCATGCAATGGACGAAGGGATAGCGGCGAGAGGCCCAAAGGGTTTTAGGTCCGATGTATTCCAAACCAAGCCTAAGGCCTTCATTCCCCAAGATGGTGGCGCATTCGCCGAGCCGCGTGGCGTGTTGCTTTAGATTGGCAAGATATGGAAGGGTATCACTTGCTGGAGGAACGTAGGTGCCTACGCGGGTGACCCCGGCACGTTTTAGGGCTGCTGCCTGCTTGGGAAGGTCGGCCAGATCTTTGCGGAATGTGGCTTCGTCCTTTCTGAAATCGGTAGGCAAGCTGGCACTGCCCCAAACTAGTTTCTTCGCCTTTACGCCGGCTGTTAACGATTCAATTTCGCCTGTACTGAGAGTTGCAAGGTAGACAGGTTGTGGCTCTGCGGCTTCAAATCCAAAGCGAGCTGCGTAGTCGATCGCCTCCAACTGAGTAGCCTTGATTCCGATGCTGCCACACGTTAGATGATTGGTCATTTTTCTGGGCGCAGCATGAGCAAGTGGTGCGGACAGAAGGGCTGAATATTGCAATGCGGTACGTCGGGTGATTTTCATAGTTCGGGTCTATTGTAGCAACGCTAGAGCTCGCAAGCTTGCTTCACCAGGCGGAGCATTTCAATACGAATTAGGCCGCTGAACGGGCGGATTACAGTCCAATAGCAGCGGAAGAGGAAACGTTCTGGATTGCGAAGAAATCTGACGCGGGTCTCGGTAGATAACAGAGTGCCGTCTGGCTGTTCTGTCAGAAGGAAGTTGAAAACCACTTTGCCATATCGAGGATCGTTGAATGATGGGAATTGTTCTGGGGGCATGTTTAACCGACCGCCGCTGGGAGTCCAGAAGCGTCCAACTAAGCCAAGCAGAACTTCTTCATTGGGCCGATCCTCCAGCAAAAGAAACCCTGTTTGCCAGAACTGTTCCAAGGTTACAGTTCCCGCAGATTTGCCACCTGCGCGAAGACGCAATAAATTTCGGACCAGCCAGGACCCGCGGAAATCGGTTGTCTTTAGGGAGGCGTAGACTACTTCACGAGATGCGCGGATGAAAGTTTGATGATACTCTCGTACATCGTAGTCTGGCATGACGGTATCTAGCGTCATAGCCTAATTTTTCTCACGATAAGGAGACTTTACAATGCGTTTTTCCGGAAACATGATGCTTCTGGTGATCCTTGGAATCATGCCTATGTTTGCACAATTTGCTAACAAGAAGTCAATGACTTTGGCAGCGGCCAAGGAAATTGCCGCTGCTGCGGAAGCTGAGGCTCGCAAGAATAATTGGACGGTGGTAATTGCTGTTGTAGATGATGGCGCGAATCTGGTTTACCTGCAGCGCATTGATGGCACGCAGATTGGAAGCATTGAAGTGGCACAGGCCAAGGCCAGATCGGCGGTGAACTTCAAGCGTCCTACGAAGGCTTTTGAAGACGGCTTGGTTGGCGGGCGCACTGCATTATTGAAACTTCCAGGAGCGATGCCCATTGAGGGCGGAATTCCGATTATGGCTGGAGATCAACTGATTGGGGCAATTGGTGTGAGCGGAGTGCAATCGAACCAGGACGGGCAAATTGCCGCTGCTGGAGTTGCTGCTGCAGCGAAATTGAAATAGCCCGGTTCCCTGCGACAATAGTACGGTGTCCGAAAATCGAACTTTAGATATTGCTCTTCTGCCAGGCGATGGCATCGGTCCTGATGTTATCGCCGAGGCAGTCAAGGTATTGCGCGCAGTTGAATCAAAGATGAATGGTGTCCGGCTGGCTTTCACTGAGTACTCTGTTGGTGCTGGTGAATTCCTGAAAAGCGGGGACCCGCTTCCCGAAGCCACTTTTGAGTCCATTGAGAAGCACGAGGCGATCCTTTTGGGAGCTATGGGACTCCCCGGTGTTCGCTGGCCAAATGGAAACGAGATGGTCCCGCAGATTGATTTGCGCGACAAATTGGATACCTATTTTGGCCTGCGTCCAATCAAGTTGTACCATCCTGAAGATTCTCCGCTGCGCCGGCCAGGTGCCATTGATTTTGCGATTGTTCGTGAAAACTGCGAAGGGCTTTTTGCTTCCCGGAAACAGACTTTCGATCTGGATGGTCCAGAGGTTCGGGATACGCTTCTGATTACGCGCATTGGTTCGGAGCGACTTTTCCGAAGGTCGTTTAAGTTGGCACAGCAGCGGAGGAAAAAAGTAACTCTAATTGATAAGGCGAATGTGCTGCCATCGATGAGCTATTTCCGTAGCATCTTCTACAAAATCGCCAAGGAGTTTCCTGACGTTGCGACGGAGCATGTGTATGTGGATGCTGTCACTTTGTATTTGCTAAGCCGTCCGTCGTCGTACGACGTGATGGTGACGGAGAATATGTTTGGGGATATTCTTTCGGATATGGCGGCTGGTTTGATTGGCGGAATGGGTATGGCTCCATCGGGCGATATTGGGGACAAACACGCCATTTTTCAACCTTCGCATGGTTCGGCACCGGATATTGCGGGGAAGGGAATTGCCAATCCGGCGGCAACGATTCTTTCTGCGGCGATGATGCTGGAATGGTATGAAACCAGTGAAACTTACAAGTATTCGCCGACAAAACGGACCCAGGTCGGCGGCGAATTCTTGAATGCCACGAGTCCGCCCCAGCCTTTGTCGGCTAGCAAGGCGGCGCAGTGTATTTACAAGGCAGTGGATACCGTTTTTGCAGATCGGGCGAATCGATGTCCTGATCTTGGTGGGACTCTAAAGACGTGGGAACTTGGGGATAAGATCGCGAACTTGGTGGCGGCCGGATGAAAAATGGATTTTCGCTTTACGATACGCACACTCACATAGGTGCGGCGCGGCATAGTGGCAGAACTTTTACGGCTGAACAGATGCTTGCAGTGATGGATCGTACTGGTGTTGACAGGACGTTGTTAATCCCTTTTCCGGTGGTTGAAGATTTCCGGGCGGAGCATGATCTTATTGCCAAAGCGGTGAAGCAATATCCGGATCGTTTCGCTGGGGCTGCTTGTTTACCGCCCTTCATTGCCTTGGAAGAATTTCAGGGTGAAGTGAAACGATGCAAGGAGGAGTTGGGGTTTGTGGCGCTGAAACTGCAGCCGATGTATCACGGGATTAATCCGCTTTCGGCTCGTCACGATTTTTTCTTTGAGGCAGCGCTGGAAAATCGTTTGCCGGTGATTGTTCATACAGGGGCGGGAGCGCCACTGGCACTGCCTTCGCTGTACATTATGACTGCTCGTAAGTTTCCTGAACTGCAGATTGTTTTGGGGCATGCAGGCGGCGGGATCTATACAGGCGAGGCCATTGTGGCGGCGACGGTCTGCCCCAATATTTATATCGAAGTTTCCACCATCGCACCTCACCATTTGATGGAAGTGCTGCACCACATTCCTTCTTCCCGAATCATGGCCGGTTCGGATTTGCCAGAGAGCATGGAATCGGAAATGGCGAAGGCATTGACTCTGCCGATCAGCGATGAAGCTAAGCGGGATGTGAGTTGGAATACAGCGCAGAGACTGTTTCACGGCAAAGTGAGTTGATGCTGCCGGCAAAGATCCACTAAGTCTGAAGCCAGGCGAGCTTGGAAAGATTTTGTGCCGCTTTTCAGGTGGAATTGAAGGTGTTCTGCGTGAAGCGCGTGCCGGGGCCATTCCAACTGGCGAGCCAATTCCGGGGTGTAGCCAGTGGCTATGAAACGCAGGAATAGTGTTTCGTCTCCACCATAAATCTTGTCACCCACAATGGGATGACCCAGCCATTCAGCATGCACTCGAATTTGGTGCATTCTGCCGGTGTGCGGTTTCACCATGGCCAACGTATAGCCCTGGTTTGAATTGAGGGGTTCAAATTCGGTGGTTGCGGCTTGACCACTTTCAAGCACTGCTCTGCGAATGAACACCTTTGCGGCAGGGTGTTGACCGATGGGCTGATCGACGGTAACTTTGCGAGCCAATTCACCGCGCAGAATTGCCAAATAGCTCTTAGTGACAGTGCGTCTTTCAATGGCGGTTTGCAATTCAGAAGCTGCGGCCGGATGTTTTGCAAAGACAACGACACCGCTGGTTTCCCGATCCAATCGGGATGGCATGTGGAGTCTTTCAACTCCCAGGTATTCGCGGCAGGCCCCCACCAGACTGGACCAGGGGCCATGCTTCGAAGGGTGACACAAAACGAGTCCGGGCTTGTGAATCGCCAACACATCAGCATCGTTGTGAATAATCCAGGATTCGATTTCTTCTGGTGTGATCAACCAGCCCCAGTCGGTTGCCGGCACTATTTGGTCCGCTCAAGTGCTTGACGAACAGCCGGAACAATCGCTTCGGCCATTCGTTGAAAGCCCAGGTCCGTTGGGTGGACGCCATCAACGGTTGCTTTGTCGTCGTCTCCAAATAGAGCGGCTGCTTGCACGTAGAAAAGATTCTGATCAGTAGGACTTTGTTTGGAGAAAATGCTCCGAAGCGTTTCATTTTTTCGCACGGCAGAGGACTTGCGCGATGGCAGAGCGAGGGAACCCTGCGGGTGCACGTTTTCCACCAGAACGATGGGCGTTTTCGGATGCGCCTTGCGAAGCTTGGCCAGCAGAGGCTCGACGCGTTCCACTGCCTGCTCCGGACTCAGGTTAGGAAGGCTGTCAAATACATATACGGCGGGATCCAGTTCAGCCAAAAGGTCTGCCATCTCTGGTTCGCACATTCCGTTGCCAGAAAATCCCAGGTTGATTATGGGGGCATCTAGCATTCTCCCAATGATGGCCGGATAGGCCATTCCTGGCCTTGCTGCGCAACCGCCTTGCAATATAGAGGAACCGTAGAACACGATCGGCTTTCGATTTGTTCTGGAGACGGGAGTGAATTTGGCGTCGGTGGGAATTCCCAGTTTTACGGAATCCACTCCGTTATAGAGGGGCAAGTACAAAATGAAATCACGCTGCTTAGGTTCCAATCCTGTAATCAGGGTACTCTCGTTGAGCGGAAATTTTTCTGGCCGTCCGTTTGCAAGCCAACGCCAGCGCCCATCGATTAGAACATAGAGATCCAAGCCACTGACGCCAGTGGCAGGCATATGGGGGAGCGCGAGCTTGCTTTTTCGCAGGGTCCATTGGGCGCGCAATTCAGTGGCGTCGCTTTGAAAACGGAACAGGAGGCCGGCGGAGTCTTCTGCGAGGGACCAGACGGGTCCGCGAACCACTCCTTCTGCTTTGGCCGGTAAGCGATCGTAGGGATGTTTCAGTTCCTTCCAACCCTGGCCCTCAAGACCCAAGTCCTTTATTTCGGTCCAGCGAATTTCCGCCGTACAGAAGGCTGGGAGGAATAGTGCAAACAATGCTCGTCGAATCATTGAGCCCATCATAATGGAAGTGTGCAACTTCCGCACTCCGTTAAGAACTATATCGAAGACCGAGCCCAGACCGTGCCCTTCGCCATGCTGGAAGCGGCCACTTTGGAATTGTCTTCACACTATCGTGCAGCCAAGGAAAGTTCCACTCTCTCGTTGAAGCCACACCACAAGGCCGTGGCCTATCTGGCAACGAGGATGCCAGCCACTTATGCCGTTGCTGTCACCGTGCTTTCGGAAATTGCAGATCACATCCCAGAGGTGAAAAGCATTCTGGATTTGGGGGCGGGAACAGGCGCGGCTTCCCTGGCGGCACAAAAGGTTTTTGGAGAGGAGACGGCGTTTACTCTTGTGGATGGTGATTCAGCTTTTTTCGCTGAAGCCAAGCAGTTGTTCGCTGGATCAACCTTTATTCAAACCGATCTCCCGAACAAAAATGATTTCCCAGAATCCGATTTGGTGATTGCTAGCTACACATTGGGAGAGCTTCCGGAAGCTGGACGCAAGCAGGTGTTGGAGCGAGCCTGGGCGGCAAGCCGTTTGGGAATAGCCATCATAGAACCTGGAACCACAAAGGGCTGGGAAAATGTACTTGCTGTTCGTAGTCAACTGTTGAGCTTGGGGGCGCATTTGGTGTCACCGTGTCCGCATTCGCGGGAGTGCCCTATGATGAAACCTGATTGGTGTCACTTCTCGCAAAGGGTGGAACGGTCGGCATTGCACAGGAAACTGAAGCAGGGAACAATGGGTTACGAAGACGAAAAATACAGTTTTGTAGCGTTTTCGAGGCTGCCGCTGGCTACGGCTCAAGGTCGAATTGTCCGTCGACCGGTTTATCATCCTGGTTTGGTTGAACTGGAGGTCTGCCAGGTTGAAAGCATTGAAAAAGTGAGAGTTACAAAGAAAGATAAGGCTCAATACCGAGTTGCACGGAATGTCCATTGGGGCTCTGCATGGGTTGTTTCTGGACAAGAGGGCAAGGTGGCTTAAGACCTAACGCCAAATTCACGATATGATTAAGGTATTCGAATGAACGAGATTGAGCCAAGTCCGCAAATCCCCTGGAAGCCGATCGTTTGGTTCGGCGTTTTCCTGATTCTGGCATATTTTCCAGTGATCCTTGGGTTGGTAAAGCATTGGAATATTGACGATGACATGGGGCACGCTTTCTTTGTCCCTTTGGTTGCTGCTTATGTTGCCTGGGATAACCGGAGTGCACTATCCAATCTGAAAGCCCAGCCATCCGCTGTAGGATTGGTTTTGATTCTTTGGGGAATTGTTCAACTTTACATTGGATCGTTGGGTGCAGAGTTTTTCTTGCAACGATCTGCGCTGTTGATCTCGCTGGTGGGAGTGGTTCTGGCAACCGGTGGCTGGCAGCTACTGAGAGCGCTGGCGTTTCCACTTAGCCTATTGATCTTCATGATTCCTATCCCGGCAGTTATTTACAACAGAATCACATTCCCGCTTCAACTATTTGCCAGTAGTGTTGCGGAAAATGTTCTTCTTCTCATTGGAATTCCCGTGCTTCGCGATGGCAACATTCTTGAATTGGCAAGTCAAAAGTTGTCTGTAGTTGAGGCGTGCAGTGGTATTCGATCCTTGCTTTCTCTAACTTTTTTGTCGCTTGTGTACGCCTACTTTTTCGATAAGCGTCCGAGAATGAGGCTCTATATGTTGTTGGCCACAATTCCGATTGCCATTATTGCCAACGCTGGCCGCGTGACAGCAACTGGTATCTTGAGTGAGATTAATCCTGAGTTGGCTCGGGGTGTGTTTCACGAAATGGAAGGATGGGTTGTCTTCTTGATTGCCGGAGTCTTGCTGGCGCTAGCGCACCAAATGTTCAGTTTTATCCTAAATTGGATTGAAAGACGCACCCAACCGTTGCCCGCCTAAGGAACACATGGAATTTCTGAAATCACGTTTTGCGGTCATTGTTACTCTCTTGCTGATGTGTGAAGCTGTAGGTGCTTTTGCAATTGAACGACGAAGTGAGAATCTGCCCAAGATCTCGCCGCTCAGTAGTTTCACTTCAGCATTCGCCGGATGGCGCATGTTGCGTGAATATCCGCTTGAAGACGAGATTCAAAAAGTATTGAAGTCCTCAGACTATTTGAACCGCGATTATGCGGGAGATGGCGGGCTTGTAAATCTTTACGTGGCCTATTTTCAATCTCAGCGAAGTGGCGTGGCTCCTCATTCCCCAAAGAACTGCCTTCCAGGCAATGGTTGGGTCCAGGAAAGTAACGAAATT
>JAYUSZ010000032.1:0-6182 GCA_043755435.1 Bryobacterales bacterium
AATACGAAAAGCGACCCAAATATGGTTTTGTTGTGACGCGCCAACCATACTGGCAAATAGATATCGAAGTTGGCCTCACGCTCCGTTGTGTATCGCGCCGCCAGATCCGTCAGCGGACAATGACCTCGATTGAAGGCCAGAACAACGCACTCCATCAAGACCAAGCCAGTTAGAACTGCTGCCGCCCGAAACTGTCCCCTGGCGCCAACGATTGGAATCCCCACAATGCATCCAACGAAGAAAATCCAAACCGCCGTGTGCAGGAGCTTGATCCGGATGAGAGTCATATTATTACAAAACTCGCAAAGCCTGGCTGGGAAATTCAATCACCCAATTCTCCCGATCCTTTTTCGCTGAGTATTCCGATTGACTCATTTCTACCGAAACACCTTCGAAATCCAGCCGCACGCCCTCAGCCGTATTCACGACCCGCCGCAATGGTAAAGCTACTTGATTCGCTGCTAACTTCCCTTGCCGGTTCACGACTTTCAAATCTGCCGGACGAACGCACAAGGTTACTTTGTCACCCAGAAAATGCCCCGGAAAATAGGGGCCTTCAATATCAACCCCATTCCAATAAACCTTACTCCAATTGCGTCCCGGATCTAGTGCCAGAATTTCTACAGAAAGCAGATTGAAAATACCAAGCATTCGCGCCACTTCAACATTGGCCGGAGTCTCCACAATCGCGCGTGCATCTCCGCTTTGGACTATCTGTCCATCACGATAAATCAATACTTGATCGGCTAGTTCAAGGCATTCGGAAAGGTCGTGAGTCACCAGGATCATGGGCGCATCATATTCAGTTCGGACTTCACGGAGCACGTTGTACAATTCGCGACGCAATGGAGCATCGAGACCTCGCGAAGGTTCGTCCAGCAGCAGCACTCCTGGTTCGGCAACCAGGGCGCGGGCAATGGATCCCCGTTGTTTTTGACCGCCTGATAATTGATTCGGCTTACGGCCCCCAACGTCAACAAGCCCGAAACGATCCAACGCTTCATTGACTCGCTTGTGCCTTTCCAGATGGGGTAAATGTGCAGCGGCGAAATAGATATTCTCGCGTAGCGTCATGTGTGGGAATAACGCGTAACTCTGGAACACGTAACCACAGCCGCGATCACGCGGAGGCAAATTCACTTTCGCTTCAGCGTCAAACAAAATACGATCATCGAGTAAAATTCGGCCTTCGTCAGGTTGGCTGAAGCCAGCGATTGCGTCAAGAGTTAAAGTCTTCCCTGCTCCGCTTGGTCCAAACAGAACGGTGACACCTCTGCTAACTCGCAAGTTAACATCGAGTGTGAAACCGCTCGATTCCTGACTGGTGAGGAATCGCTTCTTGATACGCGCTTCCATCATGAGGTTGCAGGCCGTGAATTGAGGCGTTCAGCAATCCAAACAATCACCAGCGCCAGCACCGAAACAGCTAGCACCAAAGTTCGAGCGGTTGCCCCGTCGTCAGCTTCAACCGCGTCATAGATTGCCACAGCAACGGTTTGCGTGCGGCCAGGAATATTGCCGGCTACCATCAACGTGACACCAAAATCTCCTAGTGCACGGGCAAACGCCAGAGTCACTGCGGCCATTACCGGAAGACGGGCAAGTGGCAAACTGACTTGCAAGAACACTTTCCATTCTGGAGCACCTAAACTGCGAGCCGCCCGTTCGTAACTATGATCCACAGCTTCCAGTGCGGCTCGGGAGGTCTTCACCAACAACGGCATGGAATGCAGAATTGCGGCGACCACAGCGCCTTGCCAGGTGAAGACAAGCGGAATTCCCGTTATGCGTTCATAGATTCCCCCGAACATACTATTGCGGCCAATGGCGATCAGCAGGTAATAGCCAAGCACCGTAGGAGGAAGAACGAGTGGCAAAGTAACCATAGCATCCAGCAAACCCTTGCCACGAAAGTTCCCTTGGGCCAACCACCAAGCCAGAGCTAATCCAAGCACGGTGGAAATAATTGTGGCAAGCAGTGCCACTTTCAAACTTAGCCATAACGGAAACCAATCCATAGAAACCCTATAATGACAAGATATGCATCTCAACGGCAAAGTGGTAATCGTCACCGGAGCAGCTTCGGGATTAGGAGCGGCTACGGCTCGCATGGTAGCAGCAGCAGGAGGCACTCCAATTTTGCTGGATCTGAATGCTGTGTTGGGCGAATCCCTGGCGAGTGAACTCGGCGGAAGATTCTTCAAGGTGGACGTAAGTTCGCCGGCGGAAGTAGAAGCGGCAGTGGGAAGTGCGGGCGTCATTCATGGGGCCGTAAATTGCGCAGGCATTGGATCAGCGGCCCGGGTGATCTCCAAAGAAGGTCCTGCGGATTTGGCATTGTTTGAGCGGGTGATTCGCATTAACCTGATTGGCACTTACAATGTGATTCGACTGGCTGCCTGGGCTATGTCTAAGAATGAACCCAACGAAGAAGGGGAACGCGGCGTCATCATTAATACTGCCTCCATTGCAGCCTTCGACGGGCAAATTGGCCAGAGTGCCTATTCCGCGTCGAAGGCCGGGATTGCCGGAATGACGTTGCCCATTGCTCGCGATCTTTCCCGGCTTGGAATTCGCGTGGTTACGATTGCCCCTGGTTTGTTTGATACGCCGCTGTTGGCGGGACTACCGGAATCTGCGCGTCTGGCACTTGGGGAGACAGCACCATTTCCCGCCCGGTTAGGACAGCCTCGCGAGTATGCACAACTGGTTCAGCAGGTTTTCGAAAATGTAATGTTGAACGGCGAAGTGATTCGACTGGATGGGGCGTTGCGCATGGCACCAAAGTAAGTTGCCGGAACTTATTCGGAGCGTAAGGTGTCCAACTTCACATGGCAATGACAACTTCGCGAAACGCAGCGCAGATGAATGTTACTCCGCTGATTGATGTGCTTCTTGTGCTGCTAATCATCTTCATGGTGATCACTCCAACGCAATCGCTGGGTTTGGTTGCTGTTGTACCGCAGCCTGCATTAGATCAGGAACGGCGGGAACCTATTCCTTCCACAATTGTTTTGGCGATTGATCAATATGAAAAGCTAACCCTGAATTCGCAACCTGTGATGCTGGAAGAACTCCCAGGGCGGTTGCGCGAAATCTACGCCAGCCGAGCCTTAAAAGTAATCTTCTTGAAGGGTGCCCGTGAAATTGAGTTTGCTCGTGTGGCGAACCTGATTGATGTTGCCAAGGGTTCGGGGATTGATCACGTGGCTTTATTGACGAACTGACCTATGCAAGGCGAATTCAGGATCTTGGCCACTTAGTACCAGTTTTCCCATTTAGTACCAATACAGTCAATTTACGTCTTGATTGCGAACTAAGTTGGGGTTAGACTGGCTTTGGCTCAAGTAGCAAAAGACACCTTAAAGTCTTCCAAAATACGGAACACCCATACCGGCTCAAACTTCATACCTTATCCGGTTAGCTGGTTTGTTCTTTTAGGGCTACTTGAGCCACTCTTTACAATCGCCACGCCTGCGAAAATCACCAACATTGCTGCTAGTTCCCGCCAACCAAATGGTTCGTTGTAGAACAGCACTCCTAACACCGCTGCTACAGCCGGGTTCACGTAGTTATAAATAGGAACCAATCGCAAGGGTAACTTCTCTAACATATAGATGTACGAGCTGAATCCTACCAGTGATCCGAAGATTACAAGGTAAGCCACAGCCAGAACACTGTTCATCTTCCAAACAATGGGTTCATGGGGAAACACCAAAGCTATTGGCAAGACCACCAATCCACAAGCGAAGTTCTGAATAGCCCCGCTGACGAATGGGTGCGTCTTCAGTTGCTGCCTGCGTTGCAAAATGGAGCCGCCATTCCAGAAAAGTCCACCAAAGTTTAAAAGCAAAAAGCCCTTCCAGATGGATGCATCGAAGTGGTTCCAGCCGATGTGGGGAAGCAGCAGGATCAGCACACCGCAGAAGCCTACGAGAAGTCCCAGCAATGCTCTGGGTTGAATGCGCTCGCCACCGGAGGCGTGTTCAATTCCGACGAACCAGAAAGGCCCAGTGGCTACCATCACAGCGGCTAGGGAGCTTGGGATCCATACTTCAGCAAACGTGAGAGCTCCGTTGGCCACGCCCAATATCATGAGGCCATAAAGGCAAGTAAGCCATAGTTGGCGTCCTCTGGGGAATGGACTTTTGGTGGCAAAGGCAATCGCCAGCATGAGCGAGCCTGCAATAAAGAACCGGCCGCCAATCAGAAGCAAGGGCGGAAAGCCTTCAAGGGCCATACGAATGCCCAAGTAAGTAGTGCCCCAGAAAAAGCACACCGAAACCAACGCCACGTATGCAAAAAAGAGAGGATGCCGAGGCAACTTCCAGAATACTACCAATGCGAACCGCTACTTAGAAAGTAGCAGAAGCTTTTTAGCGAGCACCTCCTGGTTTTGACAAGCCCTTCAAAAGATGGCAAATTGCGATTGAGAAGTGCGGTGATCGACGTTTGGAATTCAGTGGTTACGCCAGCATTGCGTGGCGAATTACCTGAAGTGGATCAATGACAGCTTCCTCATCGCTTATGAAGTTTGATGTTGAAGCGGCCCGTTCAATTCGCAACTTGACCATCTTCGATGTACGCACACCACCCACAGAAGCAGTAACTGGATAATCACCATCCGGCAGATCGGGCACGGTGACATTGAGTTGATACAGGCCCGGACTGACGAGACCGGCAAAGGATACAACCGCGTCTCTATTGTGAATCCGCACGGTGACTGGATTGGAGGTTGCCAACGGTGATGTGACCACTTGTCCGGGTACATGAGCGGGGTTGGTTGGACCCAATCCTGTTGCGTAAATCAGGATGATGTCATTCGGCTTGGCCGCAATGGTTGTGGCTCCGGTCAGGATTCCGGCGGGACCAATCAACTTACCGTCCGACCGAACGGCGGCAATGTTTTCGTCAGGAAACTGGAAAAAGCCAGGGCTCAGTTTGCGAAAATCGACATTCACGGCATCGGAGGTAGACCCGTTCCTGGTGACAGTAACCGCCACGCTGCCGTCGGCCAAAGCCTCTGGGGCAAGGACGTTGATCTGAGTTGGACTAACGTAATAAACAGATGCGGGCCGGTTGTTGACAGAAACGCTGACTCCATCGAGAGTTTCTGGCAACTTGCCATTCACTATGTCGGAATCCCGCCAGGTTCGAGTTGTTGTTGAAAGTCCAGCGCCGTAAAGAGTAACCCAGCCGCCGGACGGAGCACCGGCGCGGAATGTGGCTCCGTGAGTTACTCCAGCCATGGAAACTAAAGTAGGCCTGGCAGGCGCAACAACTTCTGGCAGGGTGTAGTTCATGATGACATCCCAATTGGTTGCGAGGGCACCTATGGGTGAGCCGGTGATGACCTTCCACGGCCGGATGACCGAGGCACGTTGCGCTGCGTCGGAGATGCCACTCAGGACGGAATCATTTGCAGTTTCCCCTTCGACGAAGAGTTGAGAAGTTAGTGTCTGTCCACCGGGGAGTGTCACTTTGGCATGAACGTGACGAACGCGTCCAGGATATAGACCGGGCTTGATGGAGCGAAATAGATAGGCACCATCCGAAGCAGTGAGGAAACGTCCGTAGCCCTGGAAATTTCCGTCGCGTTGGCCATTGAGTGCACCTTGGGAATGAATGTAAGAGCCGACGTTATCGGCCTGCCAAATTTCTATCAAAGCATTGCGAACGGGCTGGCCATTCTTGTCAAGTATACGGCCACTGATCCAAGCGACAGTGCCTGTGGCTGGCGTGATGTTGTCATTAAGGATCAGCAAATCATTATCCTGATCCAGCGGTAAATTATTCGGATAATAGGGACCTTCGGTTTGTGCTGGCGTCAGCACCAATGCCTGGGCGTATGCACCGCGTTGTGTGAAGAAAAGACCACCTGCGGCCATGGCCTTGAAGAAGTGACGTCGGGTAGATTCAGTTGGGCGGTGGAAGTTTGTTTGTTTCATATTGGGCTGCTTATGAAAACACAAGATTCAAGATGATGCCCCGGTTGTAAATGTAAAGGTTGGTTAAGTTCGCAATTCCTCCAATCTGTTGATGAAACCATCGGCTTCGATGCAGCGTCCTTTCTTCTAAGGAAAACGCGCAAAACGGAGCTCCGGCGGCGAGAAGACTTTTGTGCTCCTTTACTATTGGGGTCCACCGCCGGGCCCTTTGCGCTTCTAAGGAAAACGCGCAAA
>JAYUSZ010000033.1:0-16049 GCA_043755435.1 Bryobacterales bacterium
GTTGCAGATTGGGTCCTGCGGCGATCTGGAGCCCGCTTCCGTTGCTGGTTGTGGATTGTCGTCCTTATACTTTGCGTGCTTGCCCCAGGAATTGAGGGCAAGTTACCTACTGCACATGTAAATAGCGGCTCCTTTAGATTCAGTGTAGACGCACAAGGCGCATTCGTTGCGAAAGGAGTACGGACCGCAGCAGCTTGGATTACAGTGGCCTATGCGCTGTTCGTGGTATTTCTTTGGGCACAGCTTTTGATTAGCCTGCGTAAGCTTACCTCTTGGAAGAAACACTGCGAACCTTTGAGTGAAGGCGTATTTACCAGTAAGTTAGTAACTGCACCACTTACATTCGGCACAATAGACCCTGTAATTTTACTGCCGTCTTACTTCGCCGCTGAAGGAACCAAGGAAAGGATCGCAGCAGTTGTGGCCCATGAACGGGCGCATGTCGAAAGGAAGGATTTTGCCTGGAATGCCTTATTATTGGCGATTACCGCACCAGTCCGATTTCATCCAGCAGTTTGGTTTGCCCATCAGAGGATGGCCATGGTTCGTGAACTGGCTTGCGACGAATTGGCTTCTTCCTATATTCCAGGATATTTGGATCGGCTGCTGGAGGCGGCTGCAGTGTTAACCCAACGGCCACTTGCCGGTGGTATGAGTGAAGCTGTTGGATTGGGACTTTTCGACTGTAATTCTCTTGAGGAGCGAGTCATGAAATTAATGAATCACAAACCGTTACTGCCCACTTGGGCGGCCCGCACCATCACGGTGGCTCTGAGCCTTGCACTGGCACTGGGAACCGTCTATGTAACCACCAACCACACAGCCTTTGCACAGCGTGCTGAGAAAGTTGGCAAGGACGTGAAAGCGCCGAAGCTGATTTACAAAGTGGAGCCTTCCTACGATCCGTCGGCACGGGAAGACAAAGTGGAAGGTACTGTCATCCTTAGCCTGGTGGTGACCGCCGCTGGAATGGCGGAAGACATTCAGGTGGTGAAGAGTCTCGATCCTCGGCTGGACAAAAAGGCAATTGAGGCAGTGCAGCAATGGCGATTCCAACCTGGCACCAAGGACGACAAAGACGTAAACGTGGAAGCCAGAATCGAAGTCAATTTCCGGATAATGTAAACACCACGGCGGGAGTGTTTTTCTCCAAGAGATGCGCAGACCACTCTTGCCCACGAACACTCCTTGCCACAATCGGGCCTTCAAGTTTTTGCGTGCGCGGACTTCTCCTACAACGCAGTTGACAATACTTGTTCCACTTCGGCATACATAAAGAAGTTTGGCCAGAAGTGTCTTCCGCTCTCGTGCTACCTCAACAGGGTTGCCAATACAGTTTTTTTAAGTCGGGGCAGAACCGCATCCCTACCCCGCTCATTGTAGTTGGCTTTCCTTTATATGTATTTCGTACATATAGATGGTGCATTAATTCTGTACAATCAAGTTCACTACGCTCTGGCCTACCGACGGTAAAACGGTGGTGAGTCCCTGGGAATCGGTTATTTGTACGGTTATCAGGTGATTTCCATTGGTCAACCGGCGTGTATCCAGATCGAAGACCCATCCAATGTTCGGACAAGCCGCCACAGAACTCAGTAGTTCACAGGCGGCTGGACTTGCCACCCCGTATCGGGCTAAATCGGCAAATTGATTGTCGTACACGACAAGGACCTGCCGGATCGTTCCAACTGGAGCGTAAGCGTGACCGGCGATTTGTACGGTACCGCTAACCTTGTCACCACTCTTAACTGAAGTGATTGCGCCTTGCGGAAATTGAACCGTGCCGTTCTTTACGGTGAACACAACCGTCGAATCGGGCAGGATGGTCAATCTGCCCAGTTCATCCCTTACTCGAATCTGCAACGAATGCTCGCCATCCTGAATTGGCGGGATCCCTGTTCGAGTATTAATGGCTGCCTGGAAGCCAATATTTGGGCAGTTCACCGGACCAGGCGTGAGCGTTCCGCAGATATCAGTTCGAGCAATGCCATAAGTTGTGGGTCCAACCGTCACGCCATCGATTAAGGTATCCACGGCGGCGATCCGCAGATTAGTGATAGCAGCGTAACCACGAATCGTAAGGGTCCCGCTCACTTCCGCTCCCCCCAGCGGAAGTTCCACTTTCCCGAACGGTAAACGTGCTTTTCCTGGATCCACGGTGAATGTGATGGGTTGTTCCGGACTATCCAAGAACGCGCCTCGCGAATTCACGGCACGCATTTGCAAAGTGTGCTTTCCAGGAGCAAGGTTAGCAGTAAGCAGGTTCATGCTGAAACCCACCCTGGGACATCCGCGAACATTTTGTTGTGCGCAAAAATCGGGACGGTTCAAAGTTTGGGTCGCTGAGCCATTCTGAATACCATCAATAAGGAGATAGGCACGCGAGAAAATGGCGTCCGTGTCATAGCCAATACCGCTGACAGTGAGAATGTCCTGAATGCGGTCGTCGTTTTTGGGGGACTCAACTATCAACTTTGGGAAGCTGGAAAAATTGAAAGGAGGATCAAAACGAAACCCGGTTGTGTTGGTCCAACCGTTTTGAACATAGGACCCCAAAGAATAGGTGCCGTGACCAGAAGATAACCCCACTGTTGGGACACCGAAAGCAGTGATTGATCCGTTACACCCGGAAAGTGACACGGCACCCCCCAACTCTGCGTTTCCAGCTCCGTAATTGAACAGAATGGTTCCGTCATCCACCAACGTTGTCGAAAAATTCAATGGAGGCCCTGCGGCAAAGGCTGTTATCACCTCACCTGCCCATCGGAATCGCACGGAATTCCGGTCTGGCCTGCTGTAGTAGATTCCTTCTCGAGGTTGCGCTGTGCCCGACACCGAAACTTGCATCCAAAAAGGCGCAATGGCTGGGATATCGCGAAGACTAAGGATGTCCGTACAGGAAGACAGCGCCGTATTGGAGAAGGAGAGCAAACCATTCTTATTCACAAAGACCGCTGAATAAGTCTTATCGAAGTACCGGAATGGAAATGGCAACTCTAAACGCTGGCCATTGAACAGAAGGGTCTCGACACCAGAAGTGTCGAAGCCGGCTGGAAGAGATACTGCGAAGTAACTGGGTCGCACAGGAATGGTGGCTGAGACCAGTTCCGCACCTGCCCCGGTATTGAAGTCCACATAGTAAACGCTGGCAAAGTCTCCGGGAATCAAATTCAAGGTGCCGTTTTCCTTCAGTGCAATACTTGAGCTACTGCTGATGCTTCCAATCAACACCGATCCTGATCGACGCAATTGCAAGCTTTCCACGTCACCTGAACTACTTGTAAATTGTACGTTCAAAGATTGCGCTAGGTTATTTTTGTCGCTCACCAGGACAAGCAAAGTTTCTCCAACTGTAGCTTCATTCTCGAGGAAAACAATCTTGGCCTTTTCCGATGGAACTTCGTAGGACGGGGAAATGTGAACACTGTCCCCGCTGAAGGAGTAAGCCGTGGCACCCATGCCACGCTTTGCAAAGGCTGCCCAAATTTGATCCTGGCTCGCCCCTTTGTAATCGGCACGGTCGGCTAGCAAGATTGCATCACGAGCATCAATCATGGTGGATGCAGGCGGCATGAATTTCATCCCATCAAGAACCAGGATTCGAACCCTGCGGCGGCCTTCCTTTTCCCCAAACTGTTTGATCAGGTTTGCCCGTAGATCCCAGAGCGCCTCCACCCAAATTTCGCCGTCGGCGTGAACCTCAGGGCGTGAGATCACCGAGCCAAGATCAGCAAACGTGAGGGAATTAACCGTCATATCGGTGGAGTATGGCCGGCTCCGGTTGCCCTTGCCCCAGGTGCCCGTATAGTATTCAGCCCTTGGATAGGCTCCATCAACAGGTGCTCCTTCGGGAAGGGTGTATTCCAAACCGAAGAAATCGCTCCATGCCTCACCCATTGCCCCTTCTTGAAACACCCTGTAGCCGTTGGGAAGCAGCCGCAAGCTTACCCCATGTGTGTACTCATGAATTACCACGTCGGAATCCAAGGCGCTATTGGTGTAATAACCTGCTGGGCCTGAATAGCTAAGATACATGGCCACCATTGGAAAGGAACCGTCCTCATGCCTTTTGTAAGTAAAGAAAGCATTTCGCAATGATGCTTGGGAAAGCGCCTGAAAACCAAAGTGTGAATAGCCATAGATTGGATCACCTCCCACACCACCTCGACCAAAATTTTCCACCTGGAAGTTACCCGCCGCTTCAGTGAAGCCTGAAAGATAATGCAGGTCGTGGGCGCGGTTGATCCAGTAGAAGAGGTTTGTATTCACTGCGTCCGTGAAAGCGGTTGTTGGAGGCGCCCCTGGACCCAACAACAAAGGGAAGCTGAAGTTCCCATCCTTAGCCTTGGTGGTAACTGGATCCAGGTAATTGGTCCCAAGCGGATTTTCACCAACCACAGCATTGTTTCCAGCCGTCGAAGTGCCACGTACCCAACCCAAGGGAGATGCTATTGAATCTCCGGCGAACGATTGCATTGTCCGTTCGACTAGCGGCGGAGGGCCTGTCACAAGAATCCCTGGCCTGGGATTTGGGTTTGGACCCCGTTGCTCAAACACAAGGCCTTTGGCCGATGAGTTTTGAAAGTGAGTTGCCGGCTGGCGTGAAAGCGAAACACCAGTGGCGTCGTCAACAACCGATGCGTAACTGGTCACCCCATCTTCATCAGTAACGTAGAAAACCCAAGCCGGTTGCAGGCTGCCGCGCACTCCAAACCAAACCATCCTTCCGTCGATATCCTCGCTAAGACCTCCGCGCGCGAAGCGAATGGAGCCATAGCGACTAACCAGGCTTCTGTTCAAAATTGGTTGAAACCCATCCGCAAGACGGGAATTTACTGCTTGAATCGCGGCGCGGACCGCAGGAACTGCATTTTGAAGCGATGGTGGTTCAACCCGCGGTGCACCAAACAATTCGCCGCCGGCACTAAGTATCTGTCCGCTGGAATTGATGTTCACAGACCAAGCGGCATTGTATACTTCGATTCCACGAAATTGCTGCCTATAGACAATATGAGTCACTCCGTTGTGCGCGTCGGTGTATTCGCGATCCACGTAGAGGCTTTCGAGATCAATAGAACTGAGTCCAGCCTCAACGGCCATACTGGCGGTGTAAGTCCGCGCAATCTCCTGGGCCGCTCGGGAATTGACTGCAGTTAGAGGAGCCTCGATTCCAATGGAGCGTCTGGTTAGAGAAGTTTCTTGGGCAAGAACCAGACCGGTTGACACGAGTAATAAAATGGTTGTAAGTTGCATGGAAACACGGATATCGTATCACGAACAATCCGAGTTTGTTGAAAAGGAAATTGATTTCACTGAAATAAACTCAGTAGTTAAACGTATTTACGTAGTCCGAAAGCAGCCACAGCCTGCTCTGTCAATCTCGTCACATCTTCCTTCTTCCGCACGTCGGCACGGATTGCGATAGCCTCTCCGCCAGCTTTGCGGATTGCTTCTACTGCTTCATTGGTGCCTTTTTCATTCTGAAAATAGTTCACCGCAACCTTTACTCCGTTGCTTGCCAAAGCCTCTGCTGTTGCCCGTCCAATGCCCGAAGATGCTCCGGTGACGAGTGCCGATTTCCCTTTTAATTCCGCATACATGTTTTTGTTTATTCCTCAACCTTTCGAATTTGTCCGCCTAACGCGAATAGAACAATCGTTCCTAACAAAGGCAAAATGCCTGCCGCGATCAGAATCGGGCCATAGCCAATGTGATCTACCACCCAGCCCGTACAAAGAGTGAAAATGATTGCCCCAATACCCGCGCCAAGCCCGCCAAGACCCGCAATGGAGGCAACATTCTGTTGGCGGAAGTAGTCACTGGGCAAAGTTTGCACATTATTGATCCAAGCTTGAAATCCAAAAGTCACTACGGAAATCACCGCCAGAATCTGCATTGGATTCTTGAGCGCGGCAACACCAAGTCCGCAGCACATCAGGATTGCTGAGGCAACAATCACCGTTTTGCGTGCTCGATTGACACTCCAGCCACGAGCCATTAAAAATCCTGAAGCACCACCGCCAATCAGGCTTCCTGCATCGGCGGCCAAATAGGGGATGGAGGCGAACCACGCAATTTGTTTCATGTCCAGCCCATGCACTTTGTTGAAGTAGAGAGGCAGCCAAGTTATGTAGAGCCACCAGACAGGGTCGGTCAACATACGGGCAAGCACAATCGCCCAGGTTGGCCGATGACGAAGTAGTGTTTTGTAGCTGGAGGCAGGGGCCTTACTTTCCGTGCTGGCATTGTCCAGCAGAAGTTGCCGTTCCTCGGCACCCATCCAACGATGCTCCAAAGGTGGCTGATAAACCCAAAGCCAAAGTGCAAGCCAAACCAGACCTAATGATCCTGTTACAAGAAATGTGGTCTGCCAGCCATAGGTAATTTGCAGATAGACAATCAAGGGCGGCGCAATTACGCTTCCCAATGCTGCACCACTATTGAAAATCGCCATTGCAAATGCTCGTTGCGATGCGGGAAACCACTCGGCGGTTATCTTGGCGGCCCCAGGCCAATTGCCAGCTTCTCCCAGGCCGAGGATGAAGCGGAAAACGCTGAGGCTGGTGGCTGTGCGTGCGGTGGCATGGGCCATGGCTGCCAAGGACCAGACAAGGATAGAAACGCTGAAACCGCGCTTCACGCCAATGAGATCATACATCCGTCCAGAGAGTGCCTGACTTGCTGCGTAGGCTACTAAGAACCAAGTTGCGATTTGCGCGAACTGTTGATTGCTTAGGTTCAGGTCCTTGACGATGATGGGTGCCAGCACCGAGACGGTCAGGCGGTCAATGAAATTGATCAATGTGGCAAGAAAGACGATTCCTATGATGTACCAACGGAGTCCTGGAATCGTTATCACATTGGAACGGGAAGCGTTTGCGTTCATGGATTGGCCCCGCAGGACTTACGCACAATCAGTCGGCAGGGCAGAATTTTCTCCCGCCTCGGACCTTCATATTGATGGGTCAATCGTTCCACCAGCATCTGGCCGGCTGGCGGACGCAAGCACGCGGTCACGAACGTCAGGGCTGACGTATCCATTGCGGTTTAACGCGCGTGAGACGGTCATGGGAGCAACGCCGGCATCGGTTGCGACGTCGTGAAGCGTGGTGGATCGGACACGGTTCCCTTTTGCGTTCACATGGTAACGTTCTCACATGGGTATTTCGTTGTCAAATACATGTGGTTTTTCGTGCTTCAGTGGAGCAGTCTTCTCTTATATGCCAACGCCGGTGGGAGCCTTGGAATCTACAAGCAAGAAGATCGGGTTTCAATCTTCGATCTGCGATAAGCTGATTCGAGAACATGCCCCTCAGCACTGGTGACAAACTCGGTCCCTACGAAATCGTTTCCCCCATTGGCGAAGGCGGGATGGGCGAGGTGTATAAGGCACGGGACACGCGCCTCGAGCGCACCGTCGCCATCAAGGTGCTCCCTGAGCATATTGCTAAACGCGAGGATCTGCGGGCGCGGTTTGAACGCGAGGCGCGGGCGGTGGCGTCGCTGAATCATCCGAACATTTGTACTCTCCATGACATCGGCAATCAAGATGGCACGGGCTACATGGTCATGGAGTATATGGAAGGCGAGACGCTCAGCAGCCGTATTGCCAAAGGCGCGCTGCCGCTGGATCAGGCGTTGAAGTTTGCCGTGCAGATCGCCGATGCGCTGGATCGTGCGCATCGGGCGGGTGTGACGCATCGCGATGTAAAGCCGGCTAATATCATGCTGACGCGTGATGGAGTGAAGGTGCTGGATTTCGGGCTTGCGAAGTCCGGGGCATCAGCGAAGCCCGGCCCAGATGATGCGACCATCGTGGCCGGACTCACCACCGAAGGCACGATACTAGGCACGCCGCAGTACATGGCACCGGAGCAGTTCGAGGGCAAAGAAGCTGATGCTCGGGCCGATATCTGGGCGTTTGGTGCTGTGCTGTATGAAATGGTGACGGGCCAGAAAGCGTTTCAAGGCAAGAACTATTCCAGCCTGATTGCCTCGATCCTGGCCGCCGAGCCGCCTCCGATGTCTGTTGCGCCGTTCACACCCGCATGGCTGGAACGTCTGGTGCGGCGCTGCCTGGAAAAAGACCCGGAAGAACGTTACCATTGCATGCTCCTCACCCAGCTAGATTGTCCCATCAAAGTGTGGAGTTCGTCGCCGGTAACGGCATCCCAAAGCCGAAGGGTCCCGTCAAGAGAGCCGCTGGCCAACCGGCTGCCATCCGGCGACCAGGCCACACTTATCACTAGGTTGGAATGCCCCTCTAATACATGGAGTTGACTGCCGGTGGCCGCATCCCACAACCGCACGGTCTGGTCGGAGGAGCCGCTGGCCAATTGGCTGCCATCCGGCGCCCATGCCACACTTCTAACTGAGTTAGAATGACCCTTCAGCACGTTGATGGGGCGGCCCGAAGCGCCATCCCACAGGCGCACGGTATTGTCATCGGAGCAACTGGCCAGCCTGCTGCCATCCGGAGACCAGCAGAGAGAAACAATCTCACCCATATGGCCCTCAAACAGGTTTGGTTCAGGAGATCCCACTCGCCATAACCAAATCAACCCATCGCCTTTGGCAACTCCAGACTCGTTCACACCACCAGCAGCGGCTACCGATTTCCCATCAGGTGACCAGAGGACCATGCCGAATTCCGATGTCCTTCGCCCGAACGCAACTCGAAGCGCTAGGTTCTTCTCAGTTGTGGCCATTCAGCTATTATCATTCACTCGCGTTAGTTGCAACCGCGCACCAAAAAAAGATAACTTGCAAAACGAACCCATTCCCTTCCACAAGCCGCAAAATTCAACTAACCTGAAACTGCGATCACCACACTCCACCCAACTATTTCCCGCCCATAATCAACAACCTGCAAAATTCCTTTCCCCGCCGCGCTTGGCACCTTACTTACACTTTCTACAGGAAGACAAAACCGCTGCGCAGCGTGCTTCCCCAAACCAAGTCCGCTAGCGGGTAGCAATGCCCGCGGGCGGCACGCAGAGCTTTGCGTAATCGTTCGCTTGATCCGGTCGCAAAACACGGAAAATCCTGAGCCTTTCTTTCAGTTGGGGAACTGGTAGCAAGGTTGGTGGTAATAACCATGAATTGCAGTTGTGGTGACTGCAACCCAGGCAGAAGTGTGCGCGGCCGGTCAGGCAACATCTTAGGCTGACGATCTATTCTTTAACGTACTTGTTCAGTTTTTTCAACCTTGACCGAAGTTCATCACTTGCTTCGGAGATCTCGTTTGTATCGTATATCACTCGCGCAGTCATGAAGATAATCAGTTCCGTCCGTTCCTTCCCATAAGAACGAGCGCCGAACGCTGCGCCAATAATGGGTAAGCGATGCAAGCCGGGTACGCCACTGCTGCTAAAGGTATTGGACTCGTTGATAATCCCGCCAATCGCAATGGTATCGCCGTCCTGCACTGTCACCTGCGTATTCACGCTACGTTTGGAAAACGATGGCGATTGAATACCACCTGCGGCTGGGGCTTGCGGTGAACTAACTTCCTGGTTGATCAGCAACGTCACAATCCCACTGGGATTCACGCGCGCCGTAATGGAAAGCGTGACGCCTGAATTGCGGCTGGTGATCTGATTGGCAAATAGCGAATTGCCGCCGCTTTGCACTCCTGTTACTGCTTGCGCGGTCAGCGTAGGCACTTCCGTACCAACGTTGATCGACGCACCAATGGAATCGGTTGCAATTACACTGGGCGCGGAAATCACCCGGCTCTTCGATTCGGTCTCTGCTGCCGTAACAAACGCCAACAATTCGCGGCTCTTTGAAACCAGCGCGCCAGCGGTAAGAACCGCACCGGCGGAAGTGAAACTGCCTACCAGATCGCGTGTGGAAAGCTTGGCACCAGTGCTATCCCCGCGCTTTTGCAAGAATGCAGAAACTCCGCTGGCTAGCGCACCGGTCAACGACACTTCATAGATCTTGGCCTCAATCAAAACTTGCCGCGGAGCAATGTCCAGTTCGCGCAGCAGCTTCAAAATGCCTTCGTACTCCGTTGCTGTGGCTTGAATCAACAGACTGTTGTCCATCGGGTTTGGAACAATGCGCGGAATACGCATGCCGTTCATGCCATTCATACCCGAAGCACCCATATAGGAACCGGTTTGATCCACACCCATTTGGCTTGGCAATCCCGCTGCGCCAAGTGGGCTGGCTCCACCTGCAATTTGAGAAGCATTGGCAATTTGTGCCGATGGGTTGTTGTTCAAGCCACCGCCGTACCCGCCACCAAAACCACCGCTCCCAATTTGGCCGCCCCCGCCGCCATACATTCCACCGCCAAATTGGCCGCCACCGAACTGGCCGCCGCCTTGTCCATACATCCCGCCACCACCGTACATTCCGGCACCACCGTACATCCCACCACCACCTCCATACATGCCACCGCCGTATAAACTCATAATGGCTCCGGCCATCATCTGGGCATTGCCGTACTTCACGCGATACACATGATTATCAATGGAACCAGCGGTCACCTTCACTGCGATGTCCAGCTTTTCTACCCATTTGCCAATCTCTTCGAAAGCCCCCGGATTCGCCGCCACCGCAATCACAGTGTTGATTCTGTCCACCGCGATGAACTTGATTGGCGAAGACTTTTCGTTCAAGGAAATGGATTTCATAATCCCTTCCAATTCCTTAACCAAATCTGACGGCCTTCCATTTTTCACTTCATACAACTTTACGCGCTGAGCCGTGAAGCTGTCGTTATCAAACAGGCCGATCAGTTCCATAGTGCGGCGCATATTGCGGGCGGAATCTAAAATCAGCAAAAGGTTCGATGGAGGATAGGCCCAGGTTTTGGAATTCTCGCCGATGAACGGGTCCAGCAACTTCGCCAATTCTTCCACGCTTGCGTACTTCAGAAAGACCAGATTCAGCATCACCTGATCGTTTTCAGGAATGTCTTTCTGCGTCTTATTGATGTTCACCGGAAGCGGTTGGCGCGATACTTCGCCCATGGGAAGAATGCGATAAACATCACCGGTTTGCACCATGGCAAATCCGTTGATCTTCAAAATCATGTCCAACAAAGCGCGTTGATCCAATTGCTTGGTTTCACCGTAAGTGTTCAGGATCACCGATCCTTTCACCCGCGGATCCAGAATATAATTGATCTTCAATTGCCGGGCTAAAATGTCGATCACCGTGGTGAGCGACGCATTGTCCAAATTCAATCCACCAGTGGGCGACGGCGCAATCGGTGCTACAGGAGCCGTCCGTGCGGGTTCGGTCCCTGGCTGTTGTGAAGCCGGTTTCGCCGCATCTGTTGGAGGCGGTTGCGCTGGTGGTGCCTGGGCCGCTGCCGGAGCCTCCGTCACTCTAGGTCCGAACCCAGGGGGAGGTGCGGGCGGCTTCACTTGTGCATTGGCCAAAGCCATTGCCAAAGTGATCACCACAATTGCCGCGCCAAATGGACAATGCCGCATTAGTTACTGCTCCTTCTGTTGTGGATTTGTTTCCGTTGCTGCCTGGGCCGTTTTTTCCTGCGCTGCGGTCTTCTTCTGCCAGGCTTCGTAATTCGCTTTTTCGGATTCGTCCAAGTCAGTCTTCTTCTTCACCCAGGTATAGTTTCCAAATGGTCCGGGCCTCACAAACTTCAGCGAATCGCCTTGGTCTGTAATTTGGGTGACTGGCACTTCTGCCGCATATTTTGCCTCTTGCTCAGCAGATTTTTCCTTGGGTTGTTCATAGCGTGAAACACCGAATGGAGTGCGACGGTAAAACCATACCTTGCCGGTTTTATCAGCAAGTTTGTAAACACCAGGACTAACTTCCACTGCCTCGGCGGGCACACCACTTGTGGATGGAGTGGGGGGCACTGCGGCTTCCTTCTTAACTACCTTAACCGGTGCTGTTTTTGCGGGCGCTGGTTTGGGCTGCGCACATACAGGCAGCAATAATAATGCGGTCACTAAATATCGTTTCATTTTCGTTTTTCCCTTACTCACTATTTCTTCGGCGAGTTGTCCAGAAGTGCTTTTTCGGCATCGGTGAGTTCGCTTTTGTTCTTTGTCCAACTGTAGTTTCCAAATGGGCCGGGCCTCACAAACTTAACGGTGTCGCCTGAACTGACTGCGGTTGTAACCGGTTCCCCGTTCTTGGTCACCACAGCTTCCGGCTTGTCCTTTTCGCCAATTAATGTCGAAGCCTTTGGTGCTGCTGGTTGAGGCGCGGCGGCGGCAATGGCTTGTTCCACCACTGGGCCTCCTCTATCGCGGATCTCTTCCATCAGCTTGGTAACCACTTTGCCTTCCCATTCAAATTGAATTTGCGTGTTGTTGAAGCCGAGCAGCTTGAATTCGCCTACCTGATCCCCAGCACGAAATCCCTTCTGGGTAGCTCCGCGCTGTGCACTCAACATCACCAGGGGAACATCCCCTAAAGAGAAGACGCCATAAGCCAGTGGTAAAGACGGCATGGGTTTCTCTATTTTTTGGGGAGGCGGTATGGGAGGCGGTGGCGGTTCGGGAATCGGGTTGCGATCCCTAGCTAATATCAGCCTTTGAATCGTCTCGCCATACATTTCCGGCGCCACCACCCCAACCAATGGGAGCGGCGCCGGGCGGGCGGGAGCGGACGGCAAAGGATACTTGTCCAAAACAATGGCGTGGCGTTTCGCCGCTTCGTTCACCAGGCTACGCAATTGCAGCGCAGCGCCGATCACGGCGGCAAACAATAGCATGTTCAGGAGCATCAGTTTCTGCTTCATATGAAAAAATCAATATCCAACATTCTTCTTTTCAGCAACCAGCTTCTTTGGCACAATGCCACTGATTACGATTCGTGCCGAAATGTTCTTGTCCTTGTTACTGGCCTGGCCCAGGCGGATTTCATTGGTCGCCAGCAGTTCCGGCTGCGATCCCAAGGCCGCGAGAAAGCTTACAATCTGGCTCATGCTGGCGTCCATTTGAACGGTGACGTTCACTTCGCCATAATCCTTGCCGAACCCCGTGACGCGCCCCAATTCTGATGGCCGTACTTCCACCGGCGGCACAACTGATCGTCCAATACTGCGTGCAATTTGCATCAACTGCGCTTGCGCTTGCGCTGCGGTATCGCCCTGCAACATTCCCTTTTCGCGGATCTTAAGTTCGCTCTTCACCTGCTCCAACACTTGTTCCTTGGCCGGAGTTTGTGCCGCCAGTGAACGCATGCGAAGCAGCCGATCCTCCAACATTTGCGGAGGCAATGATGCTAACGCGTCGGCATTGGAAGTTGAGGTGCCATCAGAAGACCAATACTGCGCGACGAAAAACAGCACCACCGCTACACCCAGGAATGACAAAGCGCGACGGTTCCGATCGTCCAGATTCATCGCCGCCCTCCCCCAACATTTGGAGCTGGCGTAACTGCCATCGGATACAAGTTCGTTGCGGGTGCCGGTGGTGGAGGCTGCACTGCTTGTGGCGGAAACGCCTGTTGAGCAACGGGAACAGGCTGAGCCTGATTCGCCATCAACACTGGCGTTTCCCGTTGGCTGCGAATTCGGAACGCTTCCCCATTCTGCATTCGCATAATGCCCATTTGAAATTCAGAATTCTTTAGATACGGAGAAGCATCCAGGGTCCGCAATAAGGGCGCGGCTTGATCAGCCTCTCCACCCAGAACCGCCATATCGCGATTCGATTCGTAATAGTTCAAATAGGCGGGCTGTTGAATTGTGTTGGTTACGTTCAAGAGCAAATCCAGGTCGGATCGGGTGCGGCGGCGGAAAT
This sequence comes from Bryobacterales bacterium, assembly GCA_043755435.1. Taxonomy (GTDB): domain Bacteria; phylum Acidobacteriota; class Terriglobia; order Bryobacterales; family Bryobacteraceae; genus JANXSF01. Next base: position 13,743 of record JAYUSZ010000033.1, read on the forward strand.
CGTCCAGCATTTGCGTGCGTTCTCGCGTTGCTTCAATTTCCTGATCGAGCTTTGAAATAGCAGCAGCCTTCTTATCCACTTTGCTGATCTGCTCGCCCAGCGCTTTTACGTATTTTCCAGTGTCGTACGGTTCATGCAGCCAGATTGCGGCCAGCAGTGCGGCGAGTGCGGTTCCAAGAATCGCCGTGGGAATATAGCGAACCACCGAAGTATTACGGCGTTGGCTTTCCGGCAAAAGATTTACCGCCATGGCCAGCAATGGAACCGCTCCGGTGGCTGCCGCTGCGAACGATGGGGAAGGGAACGGAGTGTGCGAGGCAACCTCGCCCTCCAACCGCAATTCAGCCGATGCCATGGCCACTGCCTTTTCAGTTGGAACGTCCCAGATGGCCGAATACAGGGGTTTCGCACCGCTTTCGCCATACACTTCAAGCCCGCTCAAAGTTTGTTCCAGCGCCAGAAAATCCTTGGGAGCTTCATTCACCAGGCGCAATGCGGAATAGAAGACGGCGGCTGAAAATGTGAAGTTGGAAACCTTGATGCCTGCTTCCGCAAACAGGCTGGCGTAAGATTCAAACACCTGCTTACGGGCAACACCCACCAGCACTTCAGGCGAATTCTCAAGACGCGCCCAGGCAGCTATGGCATCTTCATCCGAGTAAGGATGCAGCGAATCCAACTGATAGCCAATTGCCGCGCCTAGATCTTTATCCACTACGCCAGGAAGATTTACCAGCCGCACAATTACATCCTGCCGCGGCAGCAACGCCACCGCGGAAAGATGAGCAACGCCATTCTTCTTTAGAAAATCGTTATACTCGCGACCCCATTCTGCTGCGGGCCTTTCGCGGAAATTTTCGATTACTAGCGTTGCCAGTTCGGTAACTGCCGATGGCCGCACCTTGGCGAGGGAAACTCTTAATTGATCCGTGCCGATTTCAATTCCAGCGCCAGATCCCCATGCCAGATACCGCTTCCAGGAATTTGACATCTTAGCGATTCCCCGCATTGTCGTACCAGCGAATAATCACGTACGGCTTGCCCGGATCTGGAGATTGTGCAAACTTAACCAATGCGGCAACGGATCGGCGAACATCGCCTAATTCCCCATTGGCGGCACGCACGGTTGCAGTGGCTCGAATGGTCCAGGCATATTCGCCGCCAATGCGCAGACGGCCAGCCGAAGGATGCCCCATCAAAATTTCGTTCACTTGATCCATGTTCTTGAACGGGGCACGAGCCCGACGAGCCAGGATTGCCGATACCAAATCATCCGGCATGCCCAGGAATTTCAAAATGGCTGAAGAGCAAGTATTGATATCGTACTGCGAGCCTTCTCCATGTACCGTTGCCACGTCTTTTAGGCCTGGAATAGGCAAATACTGCCCCTGTTCGGTGCGCCGCCAACTGCCATGGAAAATTTCCGGAGTCATTCCCTGAACAAACATGAGTTCTTCTATCTCTTCAAAAGACGCATGCCGGCCTCGAAAAGACGGTTGACGGCTCATATAAACTTGATCGAACGTACTCAATTGTTCTGGAGGCAGGCCGCTGCGCCAATCGATGAGGGCTGAGGTGATGACGTTGGCATGTTCCGGGGTGAGTCCCAGGGCCACAAAAAGCTTCACAAGATCGGGCCGCGAAGCCATGTTGATGTTGATTTTGGAGGCTTCTGGAATCAATTCCACAATGGCCTCACCACCAGGGTATGGGTAGCGAAAGCCAGACATGCCGGGCTCGTAATACTTCGGGGAGCCATCGGGATTGCGAGTGCCCACCCAGGTCATCCACTGGATGGCGCGTTCCACGGAACCAGCGGCCAGGTAATAGGCGCGTGTCCCATCGGAGGAAGTTGAGGCACGTTCGGTTTCGGCTCGGACAGAATTCGCGAGGCCAAAGGCAATGGCTGCAAGGCCGGCCGTAAGCCACAGCACCATCAGCAGCGCGCTGCCTTTTCTCCTAAGTATTCGCCGGCAAAACGGACCTGGGGCGGCGGATGTTTGCATGCCACGAGGCCGCCCCGGCCTTTGCCGACTGCCTGGATTTCTCAAAACTGGTTCTTCCTTAACGGGTCTACCGTCAGCCGGATCGGCGACGTTACAGTCATCACATGCAAACTTCCTGGCCCAGTTTCCAGTGGCGTCATTTCCACTCGGATTGCTGAAGGGTATTCCGCTTTCACCCATACAGGGAGCCACTTTTCAGGATTCTCCCCAGGTTGAGGATTGTCGACAAGCTCGCGATACAAGAACCGGCACGACGCCAATTTATCAGCCAACACAAAGGACCTAGGCATGGCGACAATGG
>JAYUSZ010000034.1:0-16000 GCA_043755435.1 Bryobacterales bacterium
CGCCTCGTTTACGGTGGCCTTCACACCTCTCTCTGCAACGACTGTTGTAGGTTCAGTAACGGTCACGAGCAATGCCGGATCGCCAACCACCACAGTGCCGTTGAGTGGGGTCGGTATTCCAGCCGTTACGCCTCCTGGTTCATCGCTTACGATTGCTACTGATCTGCCGTTGTACCGTCGCGCGTCTCCGGTCCAGATAAGTGGCAAGTTCGCCACTACGGGAGGCGCTGGGATTCCGAATGCCACTGTCAACCTGACTGTAACCCTCAAAGGAACTGCTCGCACAATTTCTGCGTTCACCGATGCTTCTGGTTTTTATAACGCCCTTTTCCAGCCGAATGCCAGCGATGGGGGTACCTTCGCAGTCACTGCCGTTGCCTCTTCAGGTGGGGCATCCCAAACCGCATCCACTACCTTCCGTATGTTGGGCATGTTGCTAACTCCGAATACCGTAAGTCAGGATCTTGCAACCGGCTCGTCGGTCAGCGTACCCTTTAGCGTTCAGAATGTTTCTGACTCCCCGCTCACTAACCTTAGATTCTCGTTCACTGTGACTCCAGCCGGGCTTGTCACCGCTACTCAACCACAGTCTGTACTGAGCCTCGTCCCCGGCGTACCTCTAGCAATCCCAGTCATCCTCACCACACCCGCCGGAACTCCGCCCGCCACGCCAGTACGGGTCGTAGTCAGTTTCACCGGCACCGATACCATCAGCGGCATTTCAGAAATTGGTACAGCCACGATCTTTGTCACTCTCCGACCAGCAGTTAGCACACCGGTCCTAATTCCTGCGGCAGTCAGTATGGGTATTAATCCTGGCAAGAACTTGACGCGAACTTTTGTGGTCCGTAACGACGGTTATGTGCCGATGAACAATGCTCAAGTAGCATTACAGAACCCTGACAATCCAAATTGGGTGGTGCTTGGGAACGCTACTCTTGGCACCATCACTCCCGGCGGCACCGCTCAATTCCAAGTGTTGGTGAATCCGCCTGCAAAAACAGCGGTCGGAAACTACTCGGTCCCATTCACTATTACCGGTGGCACGACGCCATTGCAGGGCTCATTGGCGATTTCAGTTACACAGCTTTCAGTCGGAACTGCTTCCTTTGTGGTGAGCGATGACATCGGAACCAAAGTAACCGGAGCGCTTGTAACGCTCGTCGGCAAGACAAATGGCAAATCATTCCAGGGAACAACCGATAGCTTGGGCCTTGCCAACATCTCCGGTGTAGATTCTGGAGACTACACCTACCTGATTGCCGCTGACAAGCATGACCCGACTGACGGTCCGATCACAGTCACCTCCGGCTCAACAACCCGGACCGACGTAATCCTTAGCTTCAATGTTGTCACCTTGACCTTCGTTGTGACGCCGACAACTATCGTCGATCAATACAATGTAACCATCAGCGTTCTGTATTCCACGACCTTGCCAAAGCCAGCACTTCAAGTCTTTCCTTACTCCCAAGAATTCAGCTTCTTCCCTGAGGATGTTCCCAACGGCAGGAAGGCGTGCAGCCTGAGCATCACGAATTCGCACCCAACCGCGAGTGTCCGAAATTTAGTTGTGGATGCATCGCAACTCGATGGCGGGCTCCCGCAAGGCCAGCGAATGTTGGTGTATTTCCCTGACGGTACGCAAACCTACACAATCGGCACGCTGGCAGGTAAGGGCACGGTGAATGTGCCCTGTTACGCGAGTCTGGACAATGGCACCGTACCAAGTCACGCAGTGGGGAACATAGTAGTTCAAGCGAATTATGACTACTCGCTTGACGGCAAGATATTGCAAGGCACAACGACAACGAACGTGCCCGTTACTTACACGAGACCCGCTGATCTCCAATTCGAGAAGATTGGCTTCACTTATGACAAGAAGACTGACCCCGCCAATCCAGTTCTTCGATTCAACGGAGGCACGCTGCTGCGCTCGGTCAAAAACAATCGCAAGGTTTCCATTAACCTCTTGAAACCGACCGCTACGCCATTCAATAGTCGCAGTCTTGTCGCCTTCACCAATACAGTGGGCGGAGCCACGATTCTCGACACTATCAACGGCAACCAAGCAAACGCCTTTTGGCGAACAGATTTCAATGCCGCCACTTTGGCTGCCGGGGACACCACCACATTTGACATCTCGGCTCTTGAGGGCGGGCTCAATCTAACCCAGGTGTTGGCGGCGGAGATAGCGATCGACCCCACCAAGATCTTGGATTCACCGAGCTTCCTAGCTTTCGAGGGTCAATGGTCCGATGGAACCACCCCTAACCCATATTTGATTCCAATTGAGATTTCTACCTGGGGTGAAACGTCGATCAGCAAGCCCTCAGCCATGGTAGTGGGATGTTTGGACATCAACGCTCCCGGATGCAAAGATCCTATACTGCCCAGTATTCTGCCTGGAGGTCCAGCAGCCAACGGGACAATCCTCCTTGCCTTCGATCAAACCATCCGATTAGAGCGGCAAGCCTACAATGCCGTTCTAGGCATTGGGACGCGAACAACCCTTACGAACGCGAATGCAAGTCTATTGATCAAGGATCAAAATGGCAATGACGCCTCAACCCAGTTCTTCGTTCTAATAACGGGTGACCCTCTGAACGCCACTCGTGGCGGCACGATCCCGTCACCAACGAGCATCTCTTGGCAGCTAATTCCCAAGGCCGGTGCCGGGGGCACCTTGGCGCAAGGAGCCCAGTATACGGTTCAAGCCAAGTTTGCGTACACCGTCAGTGGAGTTGCGAAGTCAGTGAACACCCAGGCAGTCACAATCACTGTATTGCCAGCACCACAATTGACCCTCGCTTACAGCGCACCGTTCGTAATCATGCCGGGTAAAGACGCCAAAATCCGCGTCACTGTTAAAAACATCGGTTTCGGCGTTGCGCGAAATCTTTCCATTCAAGGTGCGCAGCCACGGATTGTTGAGTCCTTACCAGAAAACCCGATCGATCAAATTCTCCAAAATCCGGATCCAACGGTTGATTTCAACATCATCGGAGCTTCAAATACCTTTGACAAGACCGGCTTCACGGCGAATGCCCTGAGCGTCCGATTCGGCAATGTCGCCCCAGGCGCAACCGTATCGGGCTATTGGGCGCTCCGCACAAGCCGCAAAGGCTTCTTTATCGACATTAGTTCCAACATGACTCAGACCGATTACAAAGGGATCGTGCTCGATCCTCTTATTCTGCAACCAACCACCACGCTTGTTCCTGCTATTGGCGGAACGGTGCTCACTAATGAGGGGTTGCCCATGTCAGGGTTGAACGTCGCCGTGAGCCAAACAGGAAGTGTAAAAGGTTCGGATGTCACCGATCAAGTGGGCAATTATTACATCCCGGATTTGACGGGCGGAAACTATTTGGAAGAAGTGCGTGACGGCACAAGTACAGTTGTCGCGAGCAAGAACATTGGGGTATTGGGCGACCAAGGAACCAATTTCATCGACTTTGTGATCAACATCCCGACGACCGTCCCGATCACGATTACGTCAAATCCCGCAGGCCAAGTCTTTGCGGTGGACGGTCAGTGCTATTCTGGTCCTCAAACTTTTCAGTGGGATTTCGGCTCCCATCACTATGTGGAGTCCGCAACGAATCTGGCTGTGCCCGGGTCTCCGAATCTTCGCTACGTTTTTTCTGGTTGGTCAGACGGCCTAACCGCCGGTGGAAGGGATATCGTCGTCGGCTCTTCTTCTGCAACCTATCGTGCGAATTTTGTGAGCCAACCCGCAATCCCCGTCGTTCTTCCGCCAGGAACTCCGGGTATGAAGATAAGCTCACCTCCCGATGGGAGAACAATTGCACCTGGGGATTCCCTTTCGGTCACGATACAACCAGACGCTGGCATCACATTGCAAAAAGCTGCAGCGTGGATACCACCTATTTCTGTAATTCCTGATCTTCTGCAAGCAGCGCCATTCCAAACCAACGTCTACGCACCGACCGGCATGTTGGGGCCAGCAACAATCCAGGCATACGCACTTGATTCCACAAACCGGACCTTGCAACAAACTATCCGTGTTTACATTGAATCGTCTGCGGTTCCGACCACTTTATCCACCTTCCCAAATATCGTGTCATTGTTCATAACCGGCCGCCAGATTCCGCTTCAGGTTTCTGCGACTTATCCAGACAACACCAGCGCCATTGTTACGGGCTCATCTTTCATGGCTCTATCATCGACCAATGAGCGAGTTGCGTCAGTTGATGGCTTTGGAAGGATCACTTCGATTGCGCCAGGGACCTGTTCTGTCTGCGCCAACTATAGGGGCAAAGTCGCGACATTTCCCGTAAGCGTAGGAGTCTTTTCCACAGTGGGAGATCTGGACGGCGACGGTGATATTGATCAGGATGACCTGAATATTCTATTGAAGGTACTAAATACGAACGCCACCGGCCCAGGCGATCCCCGCGACCTAAACAAGGATGGGCGTTTGGATGCGCTTGACACGAGAATCATGACGACCCTTTGTACAAGAGCACGATGCGCAACGAAATAGGAGAGTTACAAATGAGACACATCGAAGCATTTGAGAGGGCGCAATGAAAATCCACGCTGCATTACAAATAGGATGCCTCGCGGCGTTCGCTCAGATGCTTGGGTTGGCAAATCAGGTGCAGATTAGCGTTTCTCCGTTCCTTCAGAATGTACCAGTCAACAGCAGTTTCAACGTGTCGGTAGGAATCGCACTCTTGAATATTGGAGAGCCACCGTCCCTGGGGACTTATGACTTAGACTTTACGTTTGATCCAATGCTCCTAGGCTTGACGGCAGTGGTTTTCGGAGATCCTATCCTCGGGAACCAGCTAGACCTGTTTGGACTCGGAAATATTCAAAGTTATACCCTTGGTTCAGGAACCGTGAACCTGTTCGAGCTGTCATTGGATTCCAGCGCGGACTTAGATGCATTCCAAGCGGGGGACTTCACGATGTTCGTGCTGACATTTTCCGCGCTATCACCGGGCTCAAGCAACTTAGGGGTCAACATTAATTCCTTGGGCGACGCTATCGGCTCTCCGATCTCATCGACGACCATGAATGGAAGCGTAGACGTCCTTGCGAACGATACTGTTCCTGAACCGGCAACCTTTGGGATGCTGACGCTCGGCTTTGCGGCGGTGTTCATTCACCGACTGCGCACATCAACAATTTCCGCTAAATCATGAAGGAGTTCCTGTGTCTCTCCGTCGACTTTCAACTTACATTTTCGGACCGGCCCTGTCGCTACTTTGGAGCGGATTGCTTATGGGTGGAGACTATCGCATCGTGCAGATCACTTTCGACGGTGTGGATCACAGATGGCCATCCATAAACAACAACGGCGACGTCGTGTGGTCCCAGCAAGTGGCCGGCAAATGGCAAGTGTTCAGAAAGAATGCCCCGGCTTCGTCGAGCGCTGGTGGCGCTCAACTTCAACCTGCGCCTGCTGATGCCCCAAATCACAATTACAAATATCCAGCCATTTCGGACGGTGGAGATATCGTCTACCTTCGAGACAACAACCCTCGCAATAATGGCAGTAGTGATCTCCAGGTCATTCGTCGAAGCAGCACAGGAGCTGAAGCTATTCTTGAATTTAGCAGCCGGAATGTTGACCTGATCAATGCAATTGGAGCTCAGCGAGATGCCGGACGGCATTTCGGCATCGCCAGTGACGGCAAGACCATTTCTTATTACGATTTTTCGCGGACCGGCTCAGCAACGGTTCGCCGATTCAATGTGCCCGGTTTCCAATTTAAGGACTCTATAGGGGCGATTCGAAGCTTTGTCGGCAGCGACTATCCTTCAATCAATGCCGACGGATATTACGTCTATGCAGGTGGGCCTGGAGTTTTCAAGTCCTCACTCTCGGGTACTGACGCGTTCAGAGTTGATCTGGATGGAGAACAAGGCACCGCTCCTAGCATCGGTGACGGTATCGGATCGACGGTAACATACATCAGATCTCCGCTGTTCCAAAACGGTGACGTTATCTCTGGCGAAATTAAGTCCCGAAAAGGAACGAATCAGCCGGTATCCGTTCATTCGGGTAGTTGGGCATACGTTAATAAATCGGGCTTGATCGTTTTTGAGGATTTAATCAATGGGAATCGACAATTGTTCCTAGCGTATCCCTTGGTTCACTTTATTGATCCGGTAAGTGATCCAAGCCTCTATTCGGGAACCGATTTGTCTTCCGACATTGCATCCCTGGCAACAATGGGAAAAGAAGTTGAAGGAGTCTCCGCAGATGGGGCAACACGTTTACTAATTAGGATTGACGGCGCAGGCATTGATGGCGCTGAACTTCGGTTGGTGGGTAATGCCGCAGCCGAGATTGGATCGCTGATGATGAGAACCGGAGGTACCGAATCTTCTACCCTGACACTGACGCCGGAGACGACACCAAATGGGCAAAAGGTTTTCTTTGCAATCTACCGGGCTCCCACTGTTTTCTTGACGGCAGATCCACCTCAAGGACCCAACTCAACGTCAAGACAGGTTATCCTTCAAGTGCTTCTTCGATCGGGATCTCAAGTTTCAGACGCTAGCCAGCCGATTAAGATATTGAGACCTCCGGTACTTCTTGTTCACGGCATTTGGGCAGATTCAGGGGTCTGGAGCGCTTTTGCAGATCTTCGTCCAACAAACGGCGATTCCAAATTCTTTGTTCGCTATTCTGATTACAGCAGTGACCAAGATCTTGCTTCGGCTGGATCAAAAGTGAACGAGGATCTAGTAAACCTCATCAATACTTTCAAAGGCGTGAAGAAAATAGCAGCACTTCAAGCTGATGTAGTAGTCCATGGCATGGGAGCGCCGATCATTCAGACCCTAGCACTGCGTACAAATTATTTAGCGAGTCCTCCGACATTTAACAGTGGTCCGATCCACAAAGTGACTAGCATAGCGGGCATCCATAACGGCAGTGGGATGGCCTCATACCTTGGCGACAGCTCTTGCGTGGCAGATTTCGTGGCAAGGACTATTTTCACTCGACTCAATTGGAACCAATCAATACCTGTTCAAGGCGGGGCGTTGCCCGACATATCTCCCGGAAGCCGCGCCCTAAACCGGATCAACTCCATAGGAGTTCAAACGCCGTTTCCTATCCACACCATCGTGGGCAATGCTTCGAACACTACGTCAGATGCGCTTGAAACCTATTTGAACGACCATGCAAGGGCGTTTTGCCCTGATTCTTATACTTTCAACTTTTCCGATATTTTAGGTGACGGGCATGACCTGTTTGTGGATGCGACGAGCCAGCAGGCGTTCCCCGTTTCTTCTCTTGCAACTGAACAGAACTCAGTTCCAGTAATTCATTCGCCCCCAGTTACCTCGCCAGCCGCGGGCGCACAACAACTCAACGCGCTAGCTGCGGTGACCACGCCGCAATTCGGCGGTACCGGAGAACTTCGAGATTCAGGAATTGTTGGGACAGTCGCGGGCTTGCTCGATACTACCATGCCATTGAAATTTGCCCGCTTGTTTGGGACAGAATCTGCTTGTACCGATAGTCCATTCAGTTTGCAAATGTCGCAACGTCCGATCACAATTTCACCATTGGATTTTTCTTTCGTATCAACGGACACTATTACCAATGTGGTTTCAGCTCCCAATCAACCTCTTGAAGCGACAAAGTGGCAGGTCCAAGCCAAAATAGGTAAACTTACAGCCTTAACGCCTTCTACTAAATCAGGGCCAACATTTAGCTTCATGCCAAAGGTTTCAATGAAATCTAATGAACGAAGTGAGCGAGGCAATTGCCAGTGTGAAGGTCCAGAGCAATGCAACCCTGGGAACGGCAGTTGCGAGAAGAGTCCGCCACTCCAATACAAGGTTAAGGCCACGCTTTGTGGAGAATCGGCTATGAAAGTAATCTTTCAAGATGAGAAAGACATTATAAGGCAGGAGTATATCAATCGTTCGGATACTCCCCCCGATAAGACTGTATTGTTACCTAAGGCCAGTTCTGCACATTTTACTGCCGCTCAGCTGAATCATTCGAAATACGGCTATGGCTGGGGGAGCCCTGGGACAACCGCAGACAATGTTTACGAAGAATATAAACGATTGATTAACAACAACAAAGAAGAGCAACTGAAAGATCCAGGTACTACCCTTCCTCCTGGTTTCGATCCGTCTGAGCCGATAATCAAGCTCAATGGGGGGCTGAGGGATGCAATTGATGAATATGAATCGGGTACTTACACCACTCATTGCAACAAGAGATTCGGTTCTGGCGTATGTACCAATGTTATAAGGGGAGATGTAATCATTGTGGGTGATTCCGGTAAGGTTGAAACAGAAGTTGTTGGTAAGGTTGGAATCAATTCCAACTCCATAATTCATATTGAGAGTGGTTGGCGGAACCCTGAGAGAAATATGGCTGTTGGCGGCGTTCCTACAAGTGCACATATGAAGGGTAATGCACTAGATCTTAAGCCGCAAGACGAGAATGGAATTCCGCAACCAGAAAGAATGAATGCGCAACTTCGGTGGTGTATCTTGAAAACTGCTGCGAATAACGTTCTTCATAAGTTAGTACAGGCTGAGGATGGTCCCGATAGTCGAGCTTCGTGCCGTACCGTGCTTTCAACCATTACCCACATTCACATAACTGGACCCGAATAGAGGGAGCGATGAAATTGAGCCAATTGGCAAATACCTTGCGTCATCGATGGGTTAGACATCGCATGCTATTGTGTGGGCTTGTGACATTCTTCCCTTTGATTGGACAACCAATTATTGCCGAAACAGACAAGCGTTATAAGGACGAGTTTGTAAAGGCGAAGTCGCAAATAGAATTAAATTGCAGTGCATGTTATCCCACCAATCTTGGGGAGTTGCTTTTGGGAACCAAGAAGATTGAAGAATTGCTTTCCAAAGGCCAATCAGATCCAGTCGAAGCTCTCTGGCTCCTCGCGTCGGCGTACAATTCTATTATTGGCTTTGCTGATAACAATAAAGACAAAGAAACTTATAAAGCGACTTTGCTTAAGTCCCGTGTAATTTATAAACAATTGTCTGAGCTTCTGCCAACCGATCCTGAAGCTCGACTTAAATATGCTTTGATGGGGGAGGAACTGAGAATTCCTCTTACCCAGCAGATTCTTGAAGTAAGACAAGTACTGAAGATAGCTCCTAACCATGCGGTCGCCAGATCCGCCCTTGGACTATTATTAATCGAGCTGGGTCAGGAGGACGCCGGAATTGGGGAGTTACGGACATCTTTTAATCTTTCGGAGGGGAAGTATATCCAGCTTCTCGGCGAACGGTTAGTCTCCGCTTTAGAGACGATGGGGAGAGAAGGAGAGGCGAGGGAAGTAAAAGACGAAATAGCCAAAAAACTTGAGCATGGTCGTCGTCAAGGAAATGGTAAAAGGTAGAAGTCGCGTTAACCACAGAAAAGGAGTGTTATTCTCTTCTTCTTTAGACACCAAAGTACTAAATTCAATAAAATCTCGATCTGAACAGCCACCCGAGCAGAAAGCTAGTTTCTTGGTGGGGCTACTTGGAAGCACTTCTTTAATTAATCTCAACTACAGTTGGGTACGCAGACGTAAGATCAAACGCCAAAGCTCCGGCGTGAGTTCCGATGGCAGCACTTCGCATAATCGCTGAATCAAAGGCCGCAACTCCTCTCCTATAATTGGCCATGCCCGCGCAAGGTCGCCCATGAGGATGCCAAACTCTTTGATGCGCTCGCTCGACTCCGTTCTGTTGCACACCACATTTAGGGCAATCTCAAGAAAATAGTACGTGAAAGATCGCTCGTTTGTCGACTTGGGATTGTTGGCGTTGATCGCACGGGCCAAAGCAAGTGCTTGTTTCTTCAGGTGAGCGGCTACTTCCTGATTGGTGAAGAAGGAAAGAAAAGAACTTGCCACGTAAAGGGCCGGGCAAGCACGTTCCGGCATACTTGCCATCAACGAAAAATCCGTCCGGAGGATAACGTCTTCAATGAGAGGAAGCAATGATTCTCGCGGCGGAAATTTACCGAAAGCGCAAAATAACGAAAACCAATACTCGCTCTGATTGTTTTGCACATTGTCCACCACTTGTTGTGGCATGTCGCCATTCGCGAACTGCTGCACAGCATTGACGGTTTCTGGATCGAGCCACTTCGTTAGCATAGCTATCCGGTCTCCCTCAAAGAAGGATCCGAGGAGATTGCTGGCTTGCTCGGTGGACGCAATCAATCCAAATCGAGGAAAACGATGTTCACCTTGCCGGTCTACTAGAGCTTTGTTGACTAGATTCCGCAAGCTTAAGTTTTCGGTGAAGCTATGAGAATCTCTAGTGACGAAATGAAGACCAGTGGCCAAGAAAACACTCGGATCCAGATTTGCCGGGTTTGCCACATCGCGGTCAACTACTCCGCGGCTGACAAAAAACATTTGCATGAAGGCCGGTGAGAAGGCTAAAGACCTAGCCACTGCCTTCATGTTGCAGCCCCTGGCGTTGAGAATTGAGTAGATCCTATCCCCGTGGTACCACGCAGTTGCCATTTGGGCAACACCGCTCCATTCGCATGATTCAGTTCCGGTCTGAACTTGATTCATGGACCATTGGATTACGCCGAGGTATATTCCAATTCGCTTATCGTTGACGAGAGTGCCGATGAGTCGTCGCGCTAAGCGAAGGTATTGGTTTTCATTCGAGAAGCTTGCCAAGAGTACAATCAACTGAACATTGTAGAGTGGGGTCCGATCTTTGCAAAGCAATGCCTTAATAAGGCTGTGTCGATCAATGCTTGCTAACGCAGCAAGCCTATACGCCACTGGTTCTGGCAATCGGATAGGGAGTCGAAATAATCTATCCAGAACGTCGGGGAGTGGGTAGCTTTCCAGATCGTCAAGAGCCGCCGTACTTATCTGTTGTTGAAGCGCATTTGCATCTTCCAGATCAGCCTGAATGCGTAGATGACTCAGAAGGCTGGAAAGCGATTTAGGGAGCAGACCGGCTATCTTTAGATCCTCTTCATCGCTGTGACGAAGATTTTCATAAAACAATTCCATGCTGTTTTTAAGCAAAGATTCTGCCGCCTCAAAACGTGCAATCGGATCAATGGTCGAGGCAATCGCGGCGCAGGCTTCCTTCCGTCCCTCACTAGGAACGTCGAAACGCAAGGAAAGTTTCGTCACCTCATTTTCACGTATTTGGGCCGATTCACTCAGGAGTGGCATTGATGGAGTTGAAACGATTGCTTCGGTCTGAGTGCCTGGGAGCAAGAGCACAACCCCATTTCCAGGGGGATCGGTCGGGTGAAATGAAATTTGGTCATGCGAACCAAGCAATTGTATTTGCCCGGACCGGCCATTGATTGCTTCTGCTATGGCTTCAATATATTCTCTTTTTTCAAAGCGAAAATCGCCGACCTGTACAATCTCCACAGTGCGGGCACCGATTGCAACCGCAAAGTCGCCATGCAGAAGAATTGCCTCTCGCAAGGGTGCTGGAAAATGGCTTAGGAGGATGTGGGCAATGGCCCTTTTTATCTTGATTTCCTCATCATCAGAGTCACCTGAATTTGCGGCTAGACTACTTTTCAAAATCATTGCCATGTGATGTCCGAGCGCCGGTAAGAGATCGGGTTGCCACCTCATTCGCTGCTCCAGCAGCCGCTCAAATGCCCACTTCAAGTACGGTTCAACGTATCCGCCTTTCAAGTCTCGGCTCAGCAATTGCAGCCCATTGGAAAGTATTCCGGCATAACCGTTGCTCAGGTTATACAGGTCTACCTTTGGATCTCCAGGCAACTCCGCGATAATGCGTAAGGCGTGTTGGTCAATATAAAGAGACGAAATGATCCAGTCCGATCTTTCCTTTCGGACATCGGAGTTAACTAAGGGCTCCTCCCAAATTGCGGCCAGTGCATTTGTGCAGGCGCGAAGGTGATGCAATAAAAAGGAAACCACCTCATCCCGTATAGGCGTTCCAATCTCACTGTTGCGTTGCAATAGACTGGCATTCGACAAGGTGAAAGCAAACCCTCGCCGCAAATTCCGGAGTGCGCCGGTTTCGACCATCCCACTCTTGCCTACGTTCGCGTTTTTTAGATGAGTTAGGATTTCATCGGATGAAATGGGTATGTAGCAGAGGCCATCGAACCTCATCCGTGAGAGGGTTTCAAAATACTGAAGGGCCGATATTTTATTCAATGACGTGAGGGTGGCGAGAACCTCGACAGAATCCATGATCGCCATGCTTCCCGCATTACTGTGGCTGTTAGCCCATCGATCATCGCACAGGAGATGGCTTGCCGATTCACAGTTGATGAGATCCCTGAACCCTTCCATATCCAAATTGCTTTCAAAGGGATTTCTATTCAATTCTCGGCGAGCACCCACGGGCATGACCTGATAGACGCCCTTCCCAATACCATCGCGAAGTCTATCGATCAGCTTTTTGAGCCATTGAGCCAGATCCATCCGGCGCTCATGGTTGCGTATCTCATCCTTCAGTTGTTCAACCTCTGCCTTTTCAATGGTCAACTGGAATCGTTTGGCGACGTCAGAAAGTAGATCCACGTGAGCGAAGAACTCGAGTGACCCGCCAGCGAAGTACAGCCTAGATCCCTGGGACGGTGTGGAAAATGATTCGTCAGCATGACCGTGCCCAAGGCGGTCAAAGAGTTCGCCGTGCCTTGGGAGCGAAAGGGGGCCGTGTTCAAGCAAAGAACGAAGGACCGACGCTTGAGGGATGACGATGCTGCGAACGTTCTCTGGCAAATCATCAAGGCCAATGGGGCTGCCGTCAATTGCGGTGACTGGCAGAATATCAACGATTTGACCGTCTGACTCTAGCGCTGAAGCTGCTAGCGAAATCCATCCCTTGGGCAGCTTGCCAGGCCAATCGCCAGTGACCTGATCAACAGTGGCCATGGTGGCAATGTTACCTGCTTCCACCTTTTGCAGAATGAGCGTGCTCGATCTCACTCGCTCATCCTGATTAACGGCCAATCGATCGTGCATATGGGTCAGACTTGGAATCAACGCTGATGAAATTTGTAGCGGATTAAAGCTCTCCTCCAAGCGATCAAGGTATCCGTAGTGCTGTGCCAATAATAGTGTCGTTTCATCAATCGCCAAACGAGGCCGCGTAGACGCGGAGGTCTGACTCAGCGCTGGCAACAAGCGGCCTCCGTGCCGGATCATTAATGGCGGGCAACCCCAGGAAAACTGACTGTCTGCAACGTCGTCAAGGTGTTGATGGTAGAGGCTAGCCATGGTCACATTCAGTGGCTGGGCTAGCAGGTGAATGGGAGATTTCCCTGCGTTATATATAGCATTGAGTTCGGAGGCCCGACGGTTAGATTCAATGCTGTAGGCTACAATCTCCTCAAGTGTTGCGAGCTTAATTCCCGCCTTCCCCTCAATGCCAAGTTGTTGCATTCTGGCAAGGAGGGGCTTCGTTTCTTCATCTTTGCCGAGAGCGAAGCCGAGTTGCGTGGAAACAATGATTTCGTCGTCACCGATGCCACTCGTTATGGCTTTCTGTAGGAGTTTCCAAGCCAGTTCACGGTCCTCACGCTGAGCATGCCACGCAAGTCGTACGAAAACATCAGACGAGATGCCTTCAAACGCGAGGAACCTGTTCGCCGTAATGCAAAGCTGGCGATAGTCGCCAATGCCAATGTAGAATTCGCACAAGGTGAATAGGTTCTTGGGCGAAGGATCTTCGTCTGCTAGTCGAAATGCTTGCTCGATAGCTTCATTCCGCATTCCAAGCGCATAGTTGCAATCTGCTTCAAGGAGCCGCAGATCCGGCGAAAGACGGTTGGACGGAAATATCTTTAAGTGGTCCATCAAGACCCGAAGGCACTCACGGTACTCCCCGGTGCGTTGGAGGGCATTCGCGCAAATTGTTACGATCTCAGTGGTCGGTAGGGCATTTATAAAGAGATTCGTTTGCCTTGCAATGTACTCCCAATCTCTCGCCGCCGCTTGAAAACCGGCCAAATCCATCAGGAACGTCGGATTGTTGGTCTCTTGAAATGACTTTTCCAAGAATGCAACTTTGTCTGATTTTGGTACAGCCGGGTTGGCCAGCGTCAATTTTGACCGCACTTGCCTTAGCTGCAAATCTTTTAGGCCGTCCTCGGCAATCTTCATTGCTTCATCGATCTCCCCTTGGTTAACCTTTGCTTGAATAGTTAGCATCGTCCAAAGGGGCACAGCATTAGCCGATTCGAAAAGGCTGCGCTTGGAAATAAGTAGCGTCTCGGCTTTGTTCCATTTCCCATGTTGTAGGAAGTAGTATGCAGTGACACCGACCTGTTCGCAGGTTGCATTGCCTCCTCCAATCTCTGTCAGTTGTGCCTGAACGAATTCATCAACGTTGAGGTGCGGAAATCGTGAGACGGCCCAAGCCAATAGGCGGTAATTCGTCTTGTTATCCTTTAGTAACTTGATGGTCTCCCGCTGCGCAATAGCATCACCACCAATGATGTTTGAGAGTGCCGCAACATACCATGCCTCAAGACTGCTTCGCTCTTCTCCCTTAAAATCTTTGAGATCAAGTACCTTTTGAAAGTCATCTGCCGCCCCTCGGAGACGAGATTGCGAATCATCGTCTTGAAGGACAAAATTCCAGGGTGTGGGCTCCGGCCAGGCTGGAATGTAATCCGGGGTGAGTCCAGGAGTGATTGTGCTGAGGAATTCAATAGCCGCTGCGGTAACAAGAACATCGATTCTATTTGGTGCGAATTCCTTGGCCTTCTGCAAAGCAAGCCGGGCCTCGGAAATTCTTTTGCACGCAAAGTGACAGAGCCCTTCAGTTCTCAGCCGTTGTACTGTTTTGGGCTCGATGTCAGCAGCAGCAAGGATCGAAGTGGCCTCCGCATTTCTACCGAGCGCCAGTAACATTTGGCTTCTGGTCGTTACCGTTGCTTCATCCGCAACTCCCTCCAAACTTTTGATGGCTTCCTCGCGCAGTTTCCGGTGCCACATCAAGAGGGCGCTGAATCGCAAATCCTCAGGACTTGGTGCAAGCTGACGCGCATCATTCAGAAGCTGCTCCACCTCGCCAAAGGGCTTCTCCTCGTCCATGCGTATTCCGGCGTCGAAACGCATTACTTCAGCCTTTACGGATGCGGAAATGGCAGCCCATACCGATGCGTTTGATTGAATGGAGGCCAGCAGGCGTTTTGCCTCTTCCCGACACCCACTGTTCCAGACTTCCTTGATTTCGATCAGTTGTTTGTCCGTAGAGGCTGAAACAGACGTTGCAAGATTCTCGATTAGTGCTAGCTGCCCCGCAAGTTGAAAGTTGCACGTGGATTCGGAAGGGCTGCAAATCTTATCAACCCAAATAGGCTCAAAATGCAGGGCTACAACGCCACGGAAAGGGCTGAGTTTTCTGACAATTGTGGGAGCATCCCACAGTTCGTACTCGAGTCCTTTGGCGTCGAACTCTTTTTGCTGATTCCAGATTTCCTCAACGACCTTCAGTCTTATGACTTCGCTACCGACCAGGAGGATGAACCGTTTGACCTTCTTGTCCATCCAGTATTCCCAATGATCGAAGAATTCCTTGGAGGCGTCCTGCATCTTTTTGACAGTCAGGTCTTCGACGGCTTTGCATTGAGCGACATCTAGTAGGCCATCCTCTCGGTTGGCAACCAGATCAATTCCTTGCTGCGATTGGCCGTTTTTCCCAAACTGATAGCAATAGGTCGTTCTTTGGTTGGCTAAGAGGTCCCTACACAGGGCTTGGAATCCCAGCCCCTCCAACTCGCATAAACGTGGAGCACTCCCGCTCACGAGAGGAGGGGTGATTCTACTCGGCTTATTGTTCGACTTGGTCAAAGCAGATTTCGTCTACTATTCTCGCCGACTCTGAGCCACTTGAATAGCAAGTTCCTCGTGATGGTTACAAAAATGGTTACAGTGCCTCAGAAACACTTAAGGCCTTCCATCGCCTGGAAGGCCTTAAGTGTTTACGAATCAATATGGTGCGGAGAGGGGGACTTGAACCCCCACGATGTTACTCGCTAGCACCTCAA
>JAYUSZ010000035.1:0-6153 GCA_043755435.1 Bryobacterales bacterium
GCTGGAGCGGCGGCACGACGCAAGACTGGCATTCGCGTTATGGTAGCGCAGATTGGTGAGGGAAATACAAAAGGGGCCGGTTGCCCGGCCCCTTTTGGGTTTGATTAACTGGAAATCCGATTAGAAAATCAACCGGATGCCGAGACGAACTTCGCGAGGATTCTGGTAGTTGGTTGCCCGATTGAAGATCGGGTTGTAAAAGATACCAGGAGTCGGATTGCTAGGGTTCACCAACTTGTTGACGTCGTAACCGGCGAAGAAGGTCTTCAGCGGCAACGTGTCTTCGGTAAGCGAACCAGAACGCTGGAGGTTGGGGTTGACGTTGACCAATGCAGCGCGATTCAGAGCGTTGAGGACGTTGATTTCTGGAATGACTGACCAACGGTCACCGATTTTGAAGGTGTGCTTGGCGGAAAGATCAGTTTGGATGTAGGCTGGTGTGCGGCCCAAGTCTCCACGTCCTTGTGGGAACGTCGGGGCTGAGATATATTCTACTTGCGTAGATAACGGCGTACCGGAGAAGATAGCCTGATTGATCCCGATGTTCGTAATGCCACCCTTCCACCTCATATCGTGGCCGGCGAAGAAGGTGAATGTGTTAGGGCGATCGGTTGCCAATCGCCCAACGGCATTTTGACCCTTTGAATTAAAGTAATAATACGGCAAGTCGAAGGCACGGGAAACCCCTGGATCGGATCGGCCGTTTTCGTCAGAGTTGGCAGTCCCAGAGTAGTTTCCGAAGAGACGGCTATAGGTATAGCTGGCGAGCATAAAGGTGTTCTTCAATACTTGACCCTGTACGCGGAACTCAAGACCGTCATATTTGCGGATAGCTTCGGGAACAAGGAATTCCTTGCCATTGGGAGTTTTGCCGCCGTAGACCGATTTCGTGTCACGAGTCTGGCCAAATCCAGGGTTGCCGATCAAATACTGTTCGCTGCCATCGGCGTCGAGTACACCGATGTCTTCGATCACTTTTAATAAGGTTTTATGGGTGTACCGAACGGTTGCCGTAAGACGGTTACTGATAGCATGATCCAGGCGGAAGGTGAATTCGCGCTGTGTGTAAGGCTTGATGTCGGGGTCGATGCCTTCGAGTTCGCCCGCGGCATTGATTGGGATGGACCGGTTGTTAAAGCTGGTGATCAGAGTACCGAGTGCACCGGGGTTCGTTCGGCTGAGGGTGAGAACGTTTGGATTATCCAAGCGGTACACGTGGGTGAACCAGTAGTCGCCGCCAAAGCTGCCACGAGCCAATTCATACTTCATGACGTCGTAATAGAGCCCGAATGAACCAGAGAGCTTCCACTTACCATCACCCAGGACGTCATAGGCGGCACCCAGACGAGGAGCGACTTTGCTGAACCAATCGAACGAAACCGGATTGGCAATTTTCTTACCATTAAATTCCGGAGTGTAAGGTGGCAAGAATTCGTTCTCTAAGCGGACACCTAAGTTCAGGGAGAGACGACTGTTGACTCGCCAGTTGTCCGTTACGTACAAACCCTGATTGCGGCCGGTGACGCCGTTGTTAAGACGGACGCCATCCTGCCACCTGTAGTATCCCAATGCGCCACGTTGAGCGTTAATCGGTCCGCGGCTGAAGGCTTCGCCCCAATTAACCTGGAAGCGGCCGTTAGTGAAGTCTGACTGCACGCGGTTGCCCAAGCGGTTCAGCAGGTAGCCAAATTTGATTGTATGGCGGCCAGTAAGGTAGGAACTGTCGAGGTAAACGTTGTGACGATCGGTGATGTCAAAATTGGTTCCCAATGTGCTGGTCACGTTGCTGAAACCGGCACCACCAGGTGTGGGTACGCCAGCGGGAGCAGCAGTTATGTAAGAAATGAAAGGAAGTCCAGACAAACCATAGTTGAGGAGTTTGTCGTTCTGGTAGCGATAGCCGTAACGGGCGCTGAGCAGGAACTTCGATGTAAAGCTGTAGGTAGCCGAAGCGCTGTACTGTTGCGAAGGCTGGAATCCACCCTGAATGGTGAGATTATTTGTGGGAGCAGGCAAACGGATGTCCTGGTTAGGCAGGGTGCCGCCCTGTATTTTCACGGGGCTCCAAATCCAAGAGGTGTTGATTTGCAGCTTAGACAGAGGATTGTAATCGACACGGACAAGTCCGAAGTGAGACGTAGTCTTCTGATTGAATTGCCGAGTTCCCGAGGCGTAGGCAATGGTGCGGTCAACGTTTAAGAATTGAGGCATGTAGCCGAGGTTGAAAAACAGACGATTCTTTACAATTGGTCCACCCAGTACGAATCCGGGATAGCGGTTGCTGTAGCTGTCTTCGCGTGGAGCAAAGAAGTCAGCAACGTTGGCATTACCGGGCTGCAATTTCCAGAAGCCACGGGGGCGGGGATTCAACGAATCGTTAGTGAATTGATATAGCACCTGACCGTGCCAGTTGTTGGTTCCGGCCTTCGTTGCGATGTTGACCACACCGCCGGTGGCACCTCCAGAGTCTGCATCCATACCCGCGCTTTTAACCTGTATGTCGGCGATGAATTCAAACGGGATAGCGCTGTTTGTGCGCAGTGTTCCACGGCGAACGTCAGAAACGTCGACACCGTCAATGATGAAGCTGTTTTCCGAACCGGAAGCACCGTCCACTTGAATGCCCATGGTGCGACTGGAGTTACCCGCGCCCAGATTGCTGGAGGCTTTTGGTTCAAGACGAACTCCCGGGGCCATGGTCAGAATGGACTCAAAGCTGCGGCTACGCGGAATGTTATCGAAAACCTGAGAGGTGATGTTGACTGCGGTGAGGCTTGAGGTGGGGTCGATCGAGACACTGCTGTCGGTGACTTCCACCGTTTCGGAGACGGCGCTTAGTTTGAGAGACGGGTTTAAAGTGATCTGCGAACCAAGCTGCACGTTGACGTTGTATTGCTTGAGTGTTGCGAATCCTGCCTTGGTCGCCGTAATAAGATAGGTACCAACTGGCAAACGCTGCATTGCGTACCGACCATTGGAATCGGATTCCACTTCAACCGGCCTTGGGAGGCTGGGAGTGCTTGCAGAAAGCTTGACGCCAGGGATCGTGGCTCCTGACGGATCTAAAACTGTGCCCTGAATTGAGCCATAGTTTTCCTGGGCATATGCGCCTGGTACGGCAAGCATCGCTGCCAGGAAGAAATTGACAACTGCGGTTTGACGAGTGATTCTCATCGCCCCTCCTTCGTTTAACTTAGAGATTCGGAGGGGGAAAGCAAATTCGAATGACGAGGCTTCCCATGTTTTGGACGCGCATCGCCAGTGCCTTTCCCTCTTTGAAGGTAGAGTATCACGTTCCGGTTACAAAAACTATGGGATGGGTCTAAGGAGGGTCATATGCCCGAGGCCGAGGCGGTGATATCTACAAATTTCAAGATACTTAGCGTAAAACAGGATGCTGTGATCCTTGAGAAGCAAAGGTTTTACTTCTTGGACTATGGAATCCCATAGGCCTAAATTACAGCGGAAGACTTAATAGTGGTATAAAAATTAACAATATTTAATGTGTTACAGGCTTGCAAAACGTAATTCGACACCCCGGGAATATCCAGGGCGTCGAATTAGAAGGAGAATTAGTTCTATTTTCAATTCACAATCGCAGGCTGAGTGGCAGCGGTGCGGAATTCATACTGCTGGATTTCCATGGCTGCTTGACCCTGTTCATACCGGATAATCCGGCCACGAGCTACTAATTTCAGGGGGGTCTTGTTGTTCAGTTGGGCGGGCCAGTTGATCGCCACTTCCAGGCGCTTTCCTGGGAGCAGCAGATGTTCTGCTGTAAAGAGGATGCCAGATGACGACATATTCACCGTTTGCCCTGCGCCCATCTCATCCATATTCTTTTTGTTCAGCACCTTGTAACGCACTTCGCGTTCAATGGGGAATCGATCGGCACCTCGGCGATCGGCTTTGCTTCTATCGAGACTCATCATCTGTTTCTCTCCTTCATTAGCAGTTTCTGCTGGGCTGGGTGAATTTCGCACTTACGTCTGCCTGATTAGAATGGGGCTTACGACAAGTTGTCTCAATAGGCGACACGGTTCAATCCGCAGGCCGGGAAGTTCCAGGTTTGATTAGTACTCCATTTGTGCTAACCCCAGTCCTTTGTAGCCTTTTTGCGCCAAACGCCCTTTTGTTTTCTCTAAGATGAATGCCTGAGGGAACGATAGCCCGATGGCACAGAGGGTTAGTCCGTTTTCCAGGCGAGACTTACGAGCCCATTGCGGGTTAGAATCTCATAAAGCCGATTTCCCTATTTGCGATGAAAAATCTCCGTTTCCCACTCCTTGTTTCCTGCGCGCTGTTGATTGTTTGCAACGTTGCATATGGCCAAACCTCATCGCTCGATGTGGGTTCGGGGGCTCCGAATGAAACCGTACGGCAACGGTTCATCAACGCCTATTTCCGCAATACCTTTTATAATCTTGTCTCACTGCCTCCAATCGGAGAAGTGAAGAAACTGGGTACCACTGGGTACGTACAGGAATTCAACGACGCAAATAAGACCTCGGGTGTGAAATTGGCAATTGCTAAGGCCAATTTGAATACTGCTGTGGCTGACGAGGGCATCGATACGTTTCAGATGTTGGCGGCGATGTATAGCTACTTTAATACGGTTGGGGTAACCACAGCGGGCTATCCGATAATAGACACGGCATCGTGCCCGGCATCAGGAGCCAGTTGCACCTATCAGCTTTTCGATAAGAAATACGCACTTTTTGCCTACACCTCGGCGCTTGTTACTGGCCAGAACTTCACAGTGCGTGATCCCTTCTATAGTTATTGGCTAGCCCAAAGCGGCATCACGGTTTTTGGTGCGGCTACTTCCTCTGAAACAGCGGTGACATCCACCGGCGGCAGTGTGGCCACTGCACAGTACTTTACGCAGGGCGCGCTGTTCAACGTGACTTCTGGGCAGTTCAGTGGAAAGTTGATGGCCGTTCGCCAGCCGATTTATAGCGTCTACACGGCCAACGGGGGAATTACCGGCACGTTGGGATTGCCCACAAGCGAAGTGCTGTTGCTGTCCAATGGGAACAGACGGCAGACCTTTGAAGGCGGGTCCGTGGAGTACGATCCGAATAATTCTGCTACGTTGCGTTTGCCGGTGAATTTGATTGCGCTGCTGCCATCCACAACCACAATCCGGCTGAATCTGAATGACACCTACAAATTGACTGCTGCGGTGAAAGCTGCCAACGGCGATGATCTGCTTGATCGTGTCCTGAACTGGACAACCACCAATGGGCGAGTGGTCTCCATTACACAGACTGGGTATTCGGCAACGCTGAAAGCTGTCAGTGGTGGTGTGGCGACAATTAATGCTACTAGCGAGGGCAAGCTTAGCCAGCAGATCACGGTGTTCGTCAGCGCTCCATGTTGCCAAGTGGGCGAGGGTGCGCCGTCGTCATTAATCTCTCAATCCTTTATTGATTCGGTTTCGCGCAATCGTTTGAATTTGAAATTGCCTAGTGCCAGTCCGGTTCGGCGGTCGGCCCTCGGTTATTTGCAGGAATTTGTCACTGACACTGGCGCGCGGCTAGTATTGGCGCTGCCTGACCGGTCGGCACAAGCTTACGTTGTCACCGGACCGCTACTTGCAGCTTGGGAAACATTGGGTGGCAGTGCAGGTTCGCTTGGTTACCCATCGGCGGATGCCACTACGGGTGGCCGGCAGAATTTTGAGGGTGGAGCGCTGGCAGGTGCGCCTGTGCGTTTAGTGGCGGGATCGATTCTTTCCAAATGGGCTTTGCTTGGTTATGAAACCGGAGCAGCCGGTCCACCGGTTGCAGAAGCAAATTCGTTTTTCACGTTTGCGGCCAGTGGTGGAGCGCGGCAAGTTTTTAGGAACGGCGCGTTGTATTTGGCCCAAAATGGCGCGGCGGCTGGGAGGGTGATGTTCACCACCGGGTTGATCAACGCTTTATTTGAAGCGCAGGGCGGAGCAGGGGGCAAGTTTGGTGCTCCGACGAATGATGAGTTCACTTCCTCAGGGGTTCGCCGTCAGGATTTTGAAGGCGGCTATATGCAGTATGCTGTTGGAGATCAGGCGGCAAAGGCCGTTGAGAACCCTCGCAAGCCTAATGTTCAGGCAACGCCGCCGACCGTTGTCGCCGGGAGCAGAGTACGGCTTTCCATTGGCGGATTCAGTTC
>JAYUSZ010000036.1:0-15873 GCA_043755435.1 Bryobacterales bacterium
GCCAATTCTACGGGACAGCCTTAGGACGTTTGGTCGTAAGAAAGAGAAAGAACTGGATCGTAAGACCGAAATACAAGCTGATGCGCTGGCTTATGTTGCTAGCGAGCGTGCGATTGATGCCACAGCGCAGTTATGCTCGGAAAGCCCAAAGCTTTTTTGCCACTATTTGGAACGAACCTTGGATTATGCAGAGGGTCGGATAAATCCATTTGTCTTGGTGTACCATGCACTGGAAATTAAGCAGCCGACCGTTCGTGAGACGGTTCTTAATTGGGTCCGATCCGTCTTGGATTTCCCGCACTTCCAACAGCGCCTGGCTGAGGCTGTAATCTTGCGGTATGGGGGAAGACCAGCAGCTTCGGTGCTTTTGAGCGATCCATTACTCTCGGATATTGGGATCCTTCCCTTAGGTCTTGAACGTGAATTGACTCGGGCTGAAAACACGCAAAAGCGATAAGTAGCCCACTGCGCAACCCAAACCTCACGGTCCACTAGCTAGAGGCGCTGGTCCGGAAATCGATTTTGCAAACTAGCCGAGTTGCCTGATCTGTCCGAACTCCGGCGATGTATGCCAAACTTTTACTGGCTATAACGGAAGCAACCAGGGGCATCAAATCGAAGATAGGTGCATTTTAACGGACCAGACTACAGGGACTCAATCTCCTGCCAAGCGACTGCAGAATTGACAATCTGAACACCCATATGCCTCGAAATTTCTTTTAAAATGTCGGGCAACTGTTTAAGTTGATAACCCTGCAAACCCTTGAGCGGAAATTGCATCGACTCAAACGCCAGCATTCGGAATAATATTGGAATGACCCGAGACTTCTGGCCTCTTGCAAATCCGGCCTCAAAGTTGATCCAAGGCTTCTCTTTCGACTCAGGCGACAGAAGTACGAAGACTATCTTTGCCTTGGCCAGATTGTCGAGGATGGAGTGATACCATTCTTCGCCACCGCCCAAACTCATCGGATCGCTCGATACAAATACTGGAAACGCATTGCCGAAGGCTGATTGAATCAGTGCTTGCAGCTTCAACGCAACGTCTCTCTCGCCAGAGATGTGGCTGATGAACACGGTCGTCTTCGGAGCCTCAGAACGGTCCCAATGGCTACGACCTTCGTCAGTAGCGCTGGCGTTGAAAGCCCCGGTAAAGAAGAATGCCGTGTCATCAGCTTCCTTGCCAGAGTATTCCGAAGCGTGATAAAGCTGTGAATCTGGTTTGGTCAGACGTATTATGCCCTGCTTGCGGAGGCGTTTGAATGCGGAGAGCAATTCGGCATCAGCAAAAGCAGGAACGCTAAGTCGAACTGCTCCCGCCCAGTTTCCCCAAGAATCCTGATGGCATGCTTGGGACGGATTCCGGTAGACGATTTGAAGGATTGCGTATTCCAGACGTTCAGATAAATGAGTTTCGGCCATAGGGACCTCACCACAAGTTTATAGTCCTTCTCAGCGGCCTCGCTTCAAGCTTAAGTATCGGATGTAGGGTTTTTGCAATCCGAGTAAAATTTGAAATTTCGAACTCTCAATCCCCAGTAGCCCCAACCGGCACCAGAACCCCCACCTCAGCCGAAGAACTAGCAGGAGACGCGCCTGCCTGTTTCTGCTCCGCTTCGGAAAACTTCACCAGGAACGCCAAAGAAGAACTTGCTGCTACAAGCACACCCAGAACTAAAAATGCTTGTGGCCAGGTGATGCTATCACTTTTAAACAGGAATCCGGCCATCACCGCACCAACGTTGCCCCCAGCGCCGACAATACCAGCAACCGCGCCCACTGCACGCTTGTTGACGAAGGGTACTACTGAGTAGGTCGCACCGTTCGACATTTTGACAAATAGCCCTGTCAGCATCATCCCAGCAATCGCTAACGGTAACCAAGTGGCCTGCGAAAAGAAGATCAAGGCTAAGCCTTCGGCAAAAATGGTACTCGCAAGGAGCATTGCGCGACCACGCAGACCCCAACGAGTACTAAGGCGATCGCTCACGACCCCGCCCAACGCCCTGGCGAATAAATTCATCATGCCGAAACTAGCGGCCACGAAACCTGCGGCCTTCAGCGAAAGATGGAAGTAGTCAGCGAAATAAAGCGCTGCAACGTTGTCGATGGTCAATTCCAAGCCGAAGGCAGCGCCATAAAGAACGGCCAGTGCCCAAACACGTCGATCCTTGCAAGCTTCCCAAAACGCGCCGTTGGCCTTTGAACGAGCCCCCAGCAACCCCTTGTCACGCAGTTCTTGAAAATCACCATCGGGTGTATCCTGAGTTAGAAAATGATAGGCAATGCCCGTTAGAAATAAAGCTATGCCTGGGATAACCATGGACAGACGCCAACTCCACCAGGAACTGAGGCCCAAACTCAACATGCCTCCAAACAACAGCGGCATGGCCATTTGCGTAACACCGCCACCCAAGTTGCCCCAGCCCGCAGCAACAGCGTTGGCAGTACCCACAACTTTAGGGGCGAACATTACTGAGGTATGGTACTGGGTAATTACAAACGAAGCGCCAATGGCACCAATCGCCAGGCGGAACATTAGAAACGAGGTGTAATCGTGCGCAAAGCCGATGCCCATTACAGGAAGTGAACCAAGAATAAGGAGCCAGGTATAAGAGCGGCGGGGGCCAATGCGGTCGCACAGCCAGCCGATCAGCAGTCTGGCCAAAATGGTGATTGCCACCGAGGCGATCATGGAATTTCCGATTTGCGCTTTGGTAAGGTGCAGTTCATCGCGCACCACCGGCATGAGCGGCGCGATGCCGAACCAGCCGAAGAAGCACAGGAAGAAGGACATCCAGGTCATGTGGAAGGCGCGCATGGGAGCGCTATTGAAATCACGAAGAGCTATCTTCGTGGCTTTATTGTGAATTTGCACAGACTTCTCCTAGTCGGGGATTCAGGATTATCCTCAGACAGTGAGGTAGTGCGGAGAGCCCTTGCAACGGAAGGACCAGAAGTTCTTTGCTCGTTCAGTGAGCTGGGAAAGGTGAGGGAGACAGGACCACCTTTGAAATGAGTATAAACGAGAACGCTCCAAACCCGCATTCAAAATCTTTTATGGACTCCATCACGTGAAACACCGTTCCCCGGGCAGAGAAAGGCTGTTAAGCTTTTCTTAGTTCATATTGAACCTGGATGTGTTCAAGGTGAAATTGGGTCCCTTGTTGGTATTCCCTTCGCTGCTCCCCGTCTGGAGCTTTTCAAAAAACTGAATATTCTATCAAGGAGCCCTCTTGGCTTATCAGGCAGATGTGTTTTCAAACACCGGCGCAGGGACTCTTCCTCTAATGGGAAGTGCTCTGCTGATGAGCCCTGCACTTCCGAGTCATGATGCACTGGTTCAGATCCGCGCACCGCGCCCTTTAATTCCCGAACGTTCTTTGGCCGAAGGGGAGCAATACCGCTTCCACTTCGACATGACTCTTTGCATAGGTTGCAAAAGTTGTGTGGTTGCCTGCAACGAACAGAACGGGAACCCAGCAGCCATCAACTGGCGGCGAGTGGGTGAAATTGAAGGCGGATACTTTCCAAATACGCAGCGCCACCACCTTTCCATGGGATGTAACCATTGCCTTGAACCTTCCTGCATGATTGGTTGCCCGGTTGAGGCCTACTCGAAGGACTCGAAAACCGGCGTTGTGATTCACAGTGCCGACACCTGCATTGGTTGCCAATACTGCACATGGAACTGTTCCTACGGAGTTCCGCAGTATAACGAAGCTCGCGGAGTTGTTGGCAAATGTGACATGTGCCACAACCGACTGAGTGATGACCAATCGCCGGCTTGTGTTGCAGCTTGCCCGGAAGAAGCCATCACAATTGAAATCGTCAACATCGCGCAATGGCGAGCAGATTACTTGACTGCGGACGCACCAGGATTGCCTTCCGCTGACGATAGCATCTCCACGACACGCATCACTTTACCAATGAATCTTCTGCCAGATACAGGGCGCGTGGACACTAATCGTATTGGGTTGGAACATCCCCATTGGCCATTGGTTTTCATGCTGGTTGTGACGCAACTTGCCGTTGGTGCTTTCGCCATGCTCTGGCTTTTGGATTTGATTGGACGAGATCTGCAACTCTACATTTCTGCGATCGCATCCCTCACGCTTGCGGGACTAAGCCTGGGCGCATCCACGCTGCACCTTGGCCGGCCTGCTTACGCATGGCGAGCACTTAAAGGACTGCGTACATCGTGGCTAAGTAGAGAGGTTTTGGCTCTTTCAGCGTTTGCAGGAGTAGCTTCCGCTTACGCCGGAATGTTGTTCTTGGATCTTCCTGGCCGGCCCGCTATTGGTCTGCTTACCGCTTTGTGTGGGGCAGCGGGGATTACTTGTTCCGCCAGGATCTACATTGTCCGGGCCCGGCCTTCATGGTGCAGCACTCATACCATTGCGGAGTTTTTCGCTACCGCAGTGTTATTGGGACCCTTATTCGTAAGAGCAGTTTCAACAACCGAATACTCTTGGTTGGCTTGGGTTGCGTCCATTGGAGCGGCAATGCAATTGAGTATTCAGACATTTAAGTTTTTATGGATGACGCGTTCTGAGGTGTTTGAATTGAGAGCATCAGCCATGTTGTTGTCTGGAAGGCTCCGAGAGTTTTTCCTGGCTCGGCTCGCCATCCTGATAGTTTCGGGAATACTCTTGCCTCTGGCTTTTACATTCACAGGGTCGGCAATCCTGGCGCTGCTGTTGGCGCTGGGGGGCGAGTGGCTGGGGCGCTGGTTGTTCTTCATCAGCGTAGTACCAAAGAATATGGCAGCGGCGTTTACTGGCGGACTAAGGCGGCAGCATGAACGTTAAGCGGCTTCTGGGTCTGGACAATTTGAGCGCGGAGTATAGTTACTCTCGCGAGGCCTCGACAGGGTACACCGCCAGCAAGAGGATTCCAGAGAAATGGGTTCCCACTACTTGTGGATACTGTTCCGTCGGCTGTGGCATTGAACTTGGAGTGAAGGATGGTAAGGCCGTAGCTACCCGGCCCAACGCTGCCCATCCGGTGAATCGCGGGAAGCTTTGTCCAAAGGGGCTTTCCGAACACTACATTATCGACACTGAAAATCGGGCGAAAGTTCCGCTGCTGCGAATGAACGGGAAGTTGATGCCGGTGAGCTGGGACGATGCGCTGGGCACGATGGTGGAAAGATTCCGAGCCGTGCAGGCTAAGTATGGAGCCGATTCGCTTGGAGTAATCAGCACCGGACAGTTGGTGACAGAAGAGTTCTATGCCTTGGGTAAGCTGATTCAGCTTGGGTTCGGCACCAAGAACTACGACGGAAACACAACTCTGTGTATGTCGACGGCAGTTTCCGGTTACAAAATCTCGTTCGGGAGCGACGGTCCTCCGGGTGCGTATGAGGATTTGGAAAAGGCAGATGTGATTCTCTTAGTTGGCGCAAATGTCGCCGACAATCATCCGATCCTTTGCCAGTACCTGGGTTCCAATCCAAATCAAACGTTGATTGTGGCGGATCCGCGAGTGACCAAAACAGCCATGATGGCCGATGTGCATTTACCGCTGAAGCCTAGATCAGATTTGGCCTTGTTAAATGGTATTGCCCACATTCTAATCCGACTCGGCATGATCAACCGTGAATATATCGATTCGCACACAACAGGGTTTGCAGAACTGGAACGTCATCTTGAAACCTACACACCGGATCGAGTTGCAGAAATTACCGGGTTGACGGAGGAGCAGATTTACAAGACTGCCATACTGTACGGTCGAGCCAAGGCCGCATTTATCGGTTGGACTATGGGGGTGAATCATTCCACCAAAGGAACTGAAACAGTTAATGCCATTTGTAATCTTTCTTTGTTGACCGGAAATATCGGACGGGCTGGCTCGTCGCCATTTTCCATTACGGGGCAATGCAATGCCATGGGTACTCGTGAGGCTGGGTTTGCATCCAGCATGCCGGGCTACCGAAAGTTCGAGAACGAAGCAGACAGGGCGGAATTGGCGGCATTGTGGAACATTGATGAATCCCGGATTCCTACCAAGCGTGGACTTGCCTACCCTGACATCATTGAAGCTGCTGTTGCAAAGAAGATTCGTGGTTTGTGGATTATTGCTACAAATCCTCTGGTTTCGTATCCAAACCAGAGTATTTTGAAGCAAGGGCTATCAAACCTTGATTTCCTGGTGGTGCAAGATGGTTACCATCCAACTCCTACCACAGAGATTGCAGACCTGGTTCTTCCAGCAGCAATTTGGGGAGAGAAAGAAGGCACCTATACGAACTCCGAGCGTCGAGTAAGCAAGGTGAACAAGGCAGTTGAACCGGTTGGGGAAGCCCGTTCTGACTTTGACATTTTTCTCGGAGTTGCCGAAAAGCTTGGCTGCCGTGAGGAACTGTTTCCTGGATGGAAGGCTCCCGAAGATGCCTTCAAAGAGTGGTCTCGTGTATCGCGCGGACGTCTGTGCGATTACTCGGGGATCACTTACGAATTGCTGGCGCGCACGACTTCGGTGCAGTGGCCATTTCCAGAAGGCAAGACCGATCTTTCCGCATCCCGTCTTTACGAGGACGGAAAGTACGAAACTGCCGATGGGCGCGCGAAATTTGTTTGCACGAATTGGGAGCCATTTCCAGAACAGCCCAATCGTGACTTTCCTTTGATTCTGAATACTGGCCGGACAGTGGAGCATTGGCATACACGGACGAAGACAGGGAGTGTTCCAATTTTGGAGCAGCTATCGCCAAACGCCTGGTTGGAGATGAATCCTCGCGATGCCAAGAGCCAGAATCTGCGAAGTCATGATCGAGTGGAAGTAATCTCACGGCGTGGACGCGTAAAGAGTGTGGAGCTTCGGCTTACGGAAATTATTGCGCCAGGACAGGTATTCATGCCATTTCATTACGCCGAAGCAAACGTGAACGAAGTGACGCAAAGTGCTTTCGATGCAATTTCACGAGAGCCAAATTACAAGCAATGTGCAGTGCGAATTGAACGGTCGTCAGGAGCGAATTCATGAAACGGTTAGTAGTAGTTGGAAACGGAATGGCGGGTGTGGCCTGCGTTGAGCAAATTCTTAAGCATAGCAACGATTTCCAGATCACGATTTTCGGTGATGAAACCCATGTAAATTACAACCGGATCATGTTGTCTTCAGTACTGGCTGGAGAGAAGTCGGCTGAAGACATTGTGCTCAACGACATCGATTGGTATCAGAAGAACAACATCACGCCAAAATTAGGAGTTCGCGTTGCAAGCATCGATTCTGTAAAAAACGTTGTCATAGATTCCGAAGGAAGCGCCACACCGTTCGACAAATTGATCCTGGCCACTGGCAGCAGCGCGTTTGTTCCCAAGATTCCTGGTGTGGACAAAAAGAACGTTTATGTGTTCCGAACTTTGGACGATACACGGGCAATGCTGGAGCAATCGCGACCAGGTTTAAAGGCAGTAGTTATCGGAGGAGGGCTGCTTGGATTGGAAGCAGCCCGCGGTTTGCAGGTTCAGGGTTGCGATGTGACGGTTGTTCACTTAATGAACACTCTGATGGATCGTCAATTGGACCCGTCGGGAGGCGAATATCTAAAGCGTAAAATTGAAGACCTTGGCGTGCAGGTGTTGTTGGGCAAACAGACTGAGAGTGTTTTAGGGAACGGCAGAGTTCAGGGTCTGCGTTTTGTATGTGGAAAAGAATTGGACGCGGAATTGGTAGTGATTGCCGCTGGTATCAGGCCTAACGCCGAGTTGGGGCGAACTGCAGGATTGGAAGTGAATCGCGGGATAGTCGTCAACGATTTCATGGAAACTTCGCATGCCGACATTTATGCAGTAGGCGAGTGCACAGAACATCGTGGAAATACTTTCGGATTGGTTGCACCGCTATGGGAGCAAGGTAAGGTCCTGGCAGCGACCATTACGGGGAATCGTGGTCCTATCTTTTCAGGCTCAACGCCAGCGGCGAAACTAAAGATCATGGGCGTTGACGTATTCTCTGCAGGGGACATCAACGAAACAGAACCTGGAGTGGAAACGGTTCGGTACGAAGATCCATCGCTGGGAGTTTACAAGAAACTGCTGGTTAAGGATGGGTTTCTGCAAGGCGTGATTTTGGTAGGCGATGCAAGTGATGACCATCGCTACATTGAATGGTTGCGGAGCAAGACGGACCTGTCATCGCAACGCAAGCATCTGTTATTCCCACCGCCAGTGGCTGACCATGGATTGGACGTTGCTCAAATGCCCGATAGCGAAATTGTTTGCGGCTGCATGGGTGTGAGTAAAGGACACATCGTGACGGCCATTCAGGAACGCGGTGTTTGCACCATGCCGCAGTTGAAGGACGCCACACGAGCCTCGTCAGGATGCGGAAGTTGCGGCAATCTTTGCCAGCAATTGCTGCGGGCCGTGGCACCGGATTTCGAGGAAGAAAAAGCAAAGGTCCTTTGTTCCTGTGTACCGTTCCCGCAGGAAAAACTGCGTGAAATTGTTCGTTCCCAGAAGCTGAAATCGGTACAGGATATTTTGGATATTTATGGAAATGGTAAGGGCTGCGAAATCTGCAAGCCGGCACTGAGCTACATGGTGGATGTGATTGCTTGCGGTGACCACGATGAGGACCGTTCGGCGCGTTACATCAACGATAGAGTCCACGCCAATATTCAAAAAGACGGCACATTTTCTGTTGTGCCTCGCATGCGCGGTGGAGTAACTACGCCAGCTGAGCTTCGCAAAATAGCGGACGTCGCGGATAAGTACAAGGTTCCGCTAGTGAAGGTTACGGGTAGTCAGCGCATCGACTTATTGGGCATCAAGAAGGCGGATCTTCCTAAAATTTGGGAGGACCTGGGAATGCCTTCCGGGCAGGCTTACGCAAAAGGCGTCCGCATGGTCAAGACTTGCGTTGGAAATCAATTCTGCCGCTTCGGCACGCAGGACGCAATGGCCGTTGGCATTGAATTGGAGGAGCGTCTGGAAAATCTATACACGCCGCATAAGGTGAAGTTTGGTGTGGTGGGTTGTCCGCGAAATTGTGCCGAAGCAACAGTCAAGGATGTTGGATTGGTTGGTCAGGAAGGCAGTTGGCAAGTAGTGATTGGTGGGGCTGCTGGAAAGGGTGTCCGCAAGGCTGATTTGCTGGTGACGGTTGAGACCACGGAGGAAGCTCTGGATGCGGCAATGATCTTCTTCCAATATTACAGGGAGAACGCCAATTACCTGGAGCGCACTTACGATTTTGTGGAGCGTCTGGGCATTGAAAAGGTACGGAAAGAGACTGTGTATGCGCAGTCGGAGATAAGGCACAATTTGTTAGATCGTTTGAAGAAGTCCAAAGACAAATCCTACGATGCGTGGCTGGAAAGGCACAACCCTTTGCCCACGCAGTTCGTCGAAATTCAACCCATGACTCTACCTAAAATGGAGATAACTTCCCATGCAATGGATTCAAGTTACACAGTCTGAAAATATTCCGCCCCGCGAAGGCCGGGCAGTGCAGATCGGAGATCTTTCCTTGGCCGTGTTTAACACTGGTACACGATTTTTGGCATTGGAAAATCGCTGTCCACACAAAGGAGGACCGCTAGCGGATGGCATTGTTGGCGGGGACACTGTTACGTGCCCACTTCATAACTGGCGAATCTGCTTGGAGACTGGGTTGGTAACCAAGCCATGTGTGGAAGGAACACCACAGGTGAGTGCATACCCGGTAGAGGTTCAAGACGGTGTGATCATGTTGGGGATTGCCGTGGCGAAAGTTGCAGCTTAGCTGACTATTTCACGCCATCCAGCAGAATTTTCAAAGTGCCCCGTTCACCAGCCCTTCGAAATGCTTCCGTGGCCTCCTGTAAAGGCAATCTTCCCTGGATCAAGTCCTCCACTTCAATTTTGCCTTGTCTCAGTAATTCTAGCGCTGGACTGAAACGTCCGCAGCGTGAGCCGATTAGAGTGAGTTCATTGACAATTACCGGAGCTGTATCGATGCTGACGTTGCCTGCCACGGTGCTCTTCATCACAAGAGTTCCCCGTGGGCGCGTCATGGCGATTGCTGCGCTTAGTCCTTTTGCGGACCCGGTAGCATCGACGACAAAATCGTAGGCAGATACAGGAAGCGAGCCTCGAACAATTTCACCGGTGACGCCGGCTTTTTCTGATATGGCTAATTTTTGTTTGTGGCGACCGAACTGATGAACCTTCGCGCCATGAACGGTCAGAACCTGGGCAATGAGCAGGCCCAACTTGCCATCGCCTAAAACTGCCACAGGAGTACCTTTCGGTATTTGTACTTGTTCCAGAATTTCGCAAGCCGCAGCCAATGGTTCGGTGAAAACGGCGTGATCGGTTTTTAGGTTTTTCGGAACCTCTAATAGATTTTCCTCCGGTAATGTGAAGAATTCCCGAAAGGCACCGGGATGTTTCACTATGCCAAGTACAGTTCTGCAAGGGCAATGGCGGCCCAAACCGCGGGCGCACCACGCACAACTGCCGCAAGCCAAATTAATTTCGCCCACAACTCTTTTTCCAATCCAGGATGGGGTTGTAGCATCCACTACTTCGGCTACAAATTCGTGCCCAGGGGTTCCCTTGAAGCCGTAGTAGCCTCGTTGCAATTCCAAATCAGTGTTGCAAATTCCACCACATAGCAGTCGCAGCAAGGCATGGCCTTCGGGCCTACGTGGCTTTGGTTGACGTCGGACACTGATCGTTCCAGCCTCTAAATGGACAGAAATCATATTCCTCCTGGAAATTACCACTTCCGGTTTTGCATCCAAAGGCTGCAACACGGGATAATTAAGGGATTCATGCCCTCAGTTCTAGTTTGTTTCAATTCTGGTTGCCGTGCCAAGTATTCCGTCACCGAAGTAATCTACAATTGCCCCAAGTGCGGCGGGTTGCTGGAAGCTTCTAAGCCGGAGTTGGACCTTTCTGCAAAGCAACTCAAGAAAGTTTGGCGCGAGCGGAGGATGAACAATACACCAATTGACCAAAGCGGCGTTTGGCGATATCGCGAATTTGTCAACTTCCTGAATTCCGAATCACACATTGTAACCTTGCGCGAAGGAAACACCCCGCTACTTGCTTCTGCCAAAGCTGCAGCTTATGGAGGGCTGGATAAAGTTGTTTTCAAGCATCAAGGTTTCAATC
Organism: Bryobacterales bacterium; assembly: GCA_043755435.1. Taxonomy (GTDB): domain Bacteria; phylum Acidobacteriota; class Terriglobia; order Bryobacterales; family Bryobacteraceae; genus JANXSF01. The sequence continues at coordinate 11,109 of JAYUSZ010000036.1, forward strand.
CAACTGGTTCGTTCAAAGACAATGGTATGACCTGCGGTGTATCCCAAGCGATGCGACTGGGAATGCGCCGAGTGGCCTGTGTTTCAACTGGGAACACGTCAGCATCAATGGCCGCATATGCAAGTGCTGCCGGGCTGGATCCAATCATCTTTATTCCCAATGGAAACATTTCCTATGGAAAACTCGCACAGGCTTTGGAATATGGCGCGAAGACATTTCAAGTGGATGCCAATTTCGATCAGATCCTGGCACTGGTTCGCGTGCTTGCGGAAAAACTTGGAATTTATTTGTTGAATTCCATCAATCCATTTCGTATTGAGGGACAGAAAACCATCATGTTGGAATTGATGGATCAGCGTGATTGGAATGTTCCAGACTGGGTTGTGCTGCCAGGCGGGAATTTAGGAAACGTGTCGGCCTTCGGTAAGGCACTACGTGAGATGCGGGACTTAGGGTTCATCGATAAATTGCCCCGATTGGCAGTTGTACAAGCGGCTGAATCAGCTCCGTTCTATAAGTACATGCAGGATGGGGGCAAGGGTGAATTCCACAGTGTTACCAAGCCGGAAACGCTGGCGACGGCAATCAAGATCGGCGACCCTATCTCCTGGCCCAAGGCTTTGTTGGAGGTGACTTCAACCGGCGGGATTGTTGAAAGCGTGACGGAGCAGGAGATCGCCGATGCTAAGGCACAAATCGGCGCCGCGGGTATTGGTTGTGAACCAGCGTCTGCCGCAACTCTGGCCGGTATAAAGAAATTAGTGGCTGCTGGAACGATGCGGAAAGACGCTGATGTTGTGGCGGTGCTTACCGGCAACGTGCTGAAAGATCCAGATTACATTTACAAGTACCATACGGGGGAATTGGACACTCCGCACGGGGAAAGGTTGCGATCCACTTTTGGGAATAGGCCGATTGTCGTACCGAATGATCCAGACCAGATTGCTGCGCTGTTGGAATAGTGGAGCTTAATCATCTTCGTAGATTTCGCTCGAGACAAGTTTGCAGCCAATGCTTGGCAATTCCACAACTGCATCGGCACCCCTGCGATCAGACAGAAGCCAATTGCCATCTGGCTGGCGAGTGAAATGTTCAATAAACATTTCATCGGAATGAACCAGCAAGTAGTCCATTAGCGAGGGAATTTCGCGGTAGATTTCAAATTTCGTGCCGTGGTCGTAATCGGCAGTTGAGGGAGACAAAACCTCACCGATGACTATGGGATTTGCCAGAATATCGTCCGCGCCCTCAAAGGTCTCAATGGGGCCGCATACAACGGATAAGTCGGGGTACAGGTAGTTTCCTTTCTTAGCCGCCCGCACGCGAACGTCAGAGTTGAATACCCGGCACTGACGACCACGCAATTGAGTCCCCAACGAAATGATTAGATTGACGGCCAGTCCTCCGTGCCGAAACGTTCCACCAGACGTGGCAAACATCTCGCCATTCACAAACTCGCTTTTGAAGTCGGAAGCCCGATCTAAAGCAAGGTAGTCATGCTCTGTGAGTTTCGCAATCGGTAGAGTTGCCATGCTTCTATTATCCCCACTAGCGAGTCAAAGGCGTAATCACAAGCTTGCGGATTTCCACTGGACCATGATCGCCTTGCACACTAATCGGTCCAGGAAGCGCTTCGTTCCATTCACCGGCCATCGCAGTTAGGCCTTCCACTTCGCCTTTATCAATTACTTTTTCACCATTGACGATCACTGTCACTTGACGGCCGATTAGAGTTACATCATAAGTGTTCCATTGACCAATCGGATTGCTGGCGTTCTTTGATGCCTTGATACGGCTGTAGAGTGCCCCAGTGCCATGAGTATCGGGAGGGTGGCCATAGTCGTCAATCACTTGAATTTCATAACGTCCGCGAAGACCGAAGCCTCCGTTAGAATTCTTCCCAATCCGAAATTCGCAATGCAATTTGAAGTTCCAAAACTTTTCAGCGCTCACCAGATTATTGGAACCGGCCTTATTTCCCATGATGCCTTCCTTCACATCCCAACCAAGAGGCTTGCCTGGAACCATTGCGGACCAGCCATTGAGGTCCTTGCCGTTGAACAACGGTACCGGCTTACCTTCCTTCCATTTCCCGTCGTCCTTGTCTTTCAACACTGGTGCCCGATGGCCTATGAAGGCAAGCTCCGATTCAGGTTTGCCTTCCACCATAAACTTGCCTTGCAACAAGCCTTTGGAAATAGAGGCAGTGTAGATACCCTTATAATTCGGCTTTGTAAAAACAAATTCCAAAGTATTGTTCTGCACCTTAATTTGAGGGATGTCATTCATGTCTCCGCCCGGAGAGCCTACGAACCGGCCCTTAACGGACGGCGTCCCAGCACCTGAGAGTTCCAACCACCACACTCGGTGACGGGGCTCTTTGGGGACTTCAATGTTCCAGCGGCCGTTGAAATCTTTGTCCGCAGCGATCATTGGCAGCAGCGAGAAAAGCAGGGTAAGACAAATTCGACTATGCATAGGTGACCCATATATGATAATAAACCTCAAAGGTGAAATATCCATGAACTCTCTTTTGTTGCGTCGTGCCCGGTTGGTTAGTGCTCAGTCTGCAGTTGCAGTTGCAGTTGCAGCTGTGGATGCTTCCGCGACGGCAATCTCCGATATGAAAGTCTGGCGGCTTCGCGAACCAGTTTCGCGGCGAATCTATTCCGTTGTGAGAATTCGCACGCGCGGCGGTGTGAACGGATATGGAGAGGCTGGTGCTGTGCCTAGTGAAGAAATCGTGCGTGCGTTCCAAGTTATCCAAGGCAAAGCGGCGACGTCTTATGAAGTGCTTGACCGTCAACTTATAGTTACACCGAATCTGCAGCCTGGCGTGAATATGGCGCTGTTGGATGTTGTCGGCAAGCTTGCAAATGCTCCGGCGTATCAAATCCTAGGTGGGCCCACCCGGCATAAGGCGAGAGCGATGGCGCCGTTGGCGGGATCATCAGATTCGGACTTGGTAAATTCCATGAATGCCGCAGCAGCAGCCGGTTTCCGAGCATTCATGATCCCCCTCCCGTCTGCCCAGTGGCGAAACAATGGTAAACAATTCCGCGACGCCGTGAGGGCGCGCCTGACAGCTTTGCGGAAAGAAAGTCCAGATGCCGATTTTGTTTTGGATGCGGCTGGAAAGTTAACAGCTGGTGATGCTGGAATGATAGCTACTGCCATGGAGCCTTTCCATCTGCTTTGGTTCGATGAGCCAACTCAGGATTGGAACCGGAAAGTGGCGGTTAGAGTCAGTCTGGAAACAGTCACGCCAGTGGGTTTTGGAAGAACCGCACATGCTGGTGATTTTCAAGAATTGTTACGCGAACAGGCCATCGATATTTTGCGGCCAAGTTTGCATCAACACGGCATTGCGCGTTTACGTCGGCTTGCTGCGCTAGCAGAACCTTACTACACAGCCATTGCCCCATTCCACGATGGCGGACCTATTGGAACAGCCGCTGCCTTACAGATGGCCGCATCCATACCGAATTTCTTCATCCAGCAAATTCCGGCGGCCAACAACGAAAAGGATCGAGCGATGCGAACCCAGATTTTGCGGCGGCCCGAGGTCACCCTGAAGGATGGTTTTGCTTCCCTGCCCCTTGGCCCTGGCTTGGGAATTAATGTAGACGAAGACGCGCTATTGCGCTACGAGGAGAGGCCCGCATGATGGACCGCAGAACATTTTTGAGCGCTTGTGGATGTGCCCCAATGGCAATGCAATCCACCATGGAATCAGATGCATTTAAAAACCTGGGATCGAAGGTACGAGTAACTCGCATAAAAGTATTTGGCGTATCGTTGACACCCGATTCCGATCGCCCTTACGTATTCGTAAAAATTGAAACGAACGCAGGAGTTGTCGGTTGGGGCGAAGCAACGCTAGAGGGCAAGGCCGCAGCCGTAATGGCTTGCGTTGAAGATTTCAAGGAACACATTCTTGGTGCCGATCCGATGATGGTGGAACATCATTGGCAATCCATGTACGTGCACTCTTTTTATCGCGCAGGACCAGTGATTGGCTCAGCCATTTCTGGAATCGATCAGGCATTGTGGGACATCCGCGGCAAGCTTCTTGGGCTTCCGGTTTACAAACTTCTAGGTGGACCAGTGGATCCACGCGGTGTTCGGGGGTATTACCACATGCGCGGAACAACGCTTGAAGAACTTCGAGAGCAGCGGCAGATCGCCCAAAGTGAAGGGATCACTTGTTTCAAAGGTGGCATCCCTGGCTATTACGAATGGATCGATACGTCGTTAAAAATTCGAAATGCGGTGAAGGCAATGGAGCGTCTGCGCGAAGGGTTAGGGCCGGACATTGATATTGGCGTCGACTTTCACGCAAAGACATCCCCAAGTGTTGCGGCCGTTTTGGTGAAGGAAGTCGAACCCTTGAACTTGCTTTTTGTGGAGGAACCTTGTCCACCGGAAAATGTAAAAGCCATGGCGCGTATTTCAGCACGCAGTACAACGCCCATCGCGACAGGAGAAAGGCTGATTGCATCTTACGGTTGCCGCGAACTAATTGAAGCAGGAGTTGTAGATATTCTGCAACCGGATATCAACCATTGCGGGGGAATTACAGCACTTTGGAAGATTGGTGCAATGGCGGAACTCGCCGGAATTTCCATGGCCCCCCATGCTTGCGAAGGCCCCATTGGAGGGCTGGCGACTCTGCATGTGGATGCAGCGACGCCTAATTTTCTAGTGCAGGAAATTTGCAGTGGAGTAAAACCAGAAATGAAAGAAAAGGTCTGGGAAGAATGGC
>JAYUSZ010000037.1:0-2426 GCA_043755435.1 Bryobacterales bacterium
CGACGCAGATTCCGCAAAGTCCTGCTCGAAACATTGCGGGATGTGACGGCTGACGATCGTGAGTTTCGGAACGAAGCCCGCAGCCTTTTGGGAGTGGAGACCGGAACATGATCCCCACCGATGGCCAAGTGGAAAAGTTGCGCAGCTTGGCACGGTCACCAGAGTTCATAGATCAACGCTACTTTGTTGAGCGCGAACTGGGTGTGGGCGGGATGGGGAGCGTGTATCTGGCAATGGATACCCTGCTTCAGCGTCAAGTTGCAATCAAGGTGGTGCATCCGGGGGATGATACGGAACGTCTGCTGGCCGAAGCGCGCACACTGGCGCAATTGGAACATCCCGGTATTGTTCCAATTCATGACGCCGGATTGCTAACCGATGGACGAGTCTATTACTCGATGAAATTTGTGGACGGCAAACGGCTGGATGCGTTCGTCGTCGGCACCGCTCTAAGCGAGCGGCTACGAGTGTTTCTACGCATTTTAGAGGCCGTTGCTTTTGCACATTCCCGTGGAGTGCCGCATCGCGATTTGAAACCGCACAACGTGATGGTGGGTCAGTTCGGTGAAGTCCTGGTGCTGGACTGGGGGCAGCCCGGAATGGGCACGCCAGGTTGGATGCCGCCCGAGGGAGGCGGTACCATACTGGCTGATATTTTTGCGTTGGGCTTGATATTGCGCCTGCTGACCGAAGAATTTGCAGAACCACCTTTGCGGGCGATCGCCGGGAAAGCGAGTGATACATGCCCTGAAGATCGCTATCAATCAGCCGGGGCTATGAGGGATGAGGTGATCCGCTTTCTGGATCAGGAACGTGTTTTGGCGTACAAGGAAAATTGGTGGCAGCAGGGAATGCGGCTTGCAAATAGGCATCGCATAGCACTTGCTTTGGTGGCCGCTTATTTAGTTCTAAGATTAGCGCTAATTTTTTTGATGGGACGTTAAAGGAATTCTAGAGGACATTGTATTGGTTAAGGAGGTTGATTATGAACAAACCTGTGTATGGATTGCTGTTAGGTGGAGTGCTGGGAATCGTGGATGGACTGACTGCGTGGTTTACGCCGGAGGTGCGTCCTCAGATCGCCACGATTGTGGTGGGCTCCAGTATGAAAGGAATTTTAGCGGGGGTCCTCAGCGGCATGTTTGCCCGCAAGGTTCTTGACGTGAAGATGGGAACTTTATTTGGCTTGGCGATTGGCGCATTGCTGGCTTTCGGCGTTGCATCCATGCCAGACGAGCTCACGGGCAAGCATTACTATTTCCAGATCATGCTGCCAGGCAGTATTGTGGGTGCAATTGTTGGTTACGCTACACAGGTTTATAGAAGTCAGCCCTCGCATGCAAAATAAGGAGACTCAATGAACAGACCAGTGCATTTTGAAATTCCCGCGGATAACGTGGAGCGTGCCACCGCTTTTTATGGCAAGGTATTTGGATGGCAGTTTAGTTTGTGGGCTGGACCACAACCCTACTGGATGATTAGAACCGGTGAAGATGCCCGTGGCATTGACGGGGGAATGATGAACCGCATGTATCCAGGGCAAGCGGTTACCAATACCATGGACGTTGCTGATTTAGATGCTTCGATGAAAAAAGCGGAAGACGCTGGTGGAACGATCACTGTGCCCAAAATGGCTATACCTGGCGTCGGCTGGCTGGCTTATGCAAACGATACAGAAGGCAATCCGTTCGGGATGATGCAAGCTGATCCTGCCGCGAAATAGCTTTCTCAATCGCCTAGAGGGAGCCAGATTCTCCATCGTTTATCTGGCTTGCCCGGGCTTCCAGTTCAGGTAAATGTTAATAGGCGTAACTTCCCTCTCTGTCTCGTCAGCCGGTGTGCTGTAGTAGAAAGACTGTCCATCCCTCGAAACAGCGAATCGCCGGGCGGACAACGAGTTGAAGAATTTCGCTTCAAACAGGACTTTCGGAGCACTAAGTTGAATCGCGTCGTTCGCAACAGTTACTCCAACGGCCATCATTTTCGCGTTGGCTCCCTGACCCAAATAATAAAGTTCGCGACCGTCGCCACGCCACTTAGGAACAACACCCCCATGCTGGGAAATCTGCCATTTCCCTTTGCCTGCGGGGAAACTCTGCACATATATATTACTAACCTCACCCACCGATTCATAGGCGATCCATCGGCCATCGGGGGAGAATTGCGGATTTACAAACGCAGGTTCATCCGGTAAGAATTGAGTCAAGCTGTGTTTTGAATCCAAGGACAACAACCATGGAGGTCCGCCATTTCCAATGTTCTTTTCGAAAGCGAGGAATTGGCCATCGGGAGAAACATGCTTGTGGTGCGAAACTACTGCCGCCAGCAATTCCGATTTACCACCGTTCGAAGACACTGAAGCAATGGTTACGCCTTTTGAATAGACCAGTGACTTACCATCGGGCGAAAATACTGCCGCCATATTT
>JAYUSZ010000038.1:0-6069 GCA_043755435.1 Bryobacterales bacterium
GAGGTCAGGGTGGTTCGCTACTCCTTTCCTGTAAGACTCTTTCATTCTCGACTACATGCCGGTTTATCCCGGCGCACGAAATTGCACCCCCGTCCCGGAGTTCGCGAACTGGACAGAGGGGGTGCCAATTACGGCTTCCACCTTTTGGCAGGCTCAGGCGACATTCTGTGCCATGCTGCATTGCTGATTCTATTTTCAAAGATCTTACGATTAGGGTTGGACTGCATATTATCGCGCCCGGTGAGCGCTCCCGCTTTGCGCCGGTGTGATTTCTTAGGTGAACGGTTTGTTTGGTTGCGTGCTTGGTGCTTCGATTGTTGGAACTGCGATGGATTCTGATTTCCAGGTTTGCTTTGGAGCTTCCAGGTAGCGCAGCACTTGGACTACGTGATTTAGAAGCGCGGTGAGAAGTTCGTTGAGTGGTGCCTGGTGGCAATCGTTGATTTCGATGTTGATTTGATTGGGTTCGATTGCAATGGGGGCGTCGGCGGCGATCAGGATTGGGCGGTGGATGGTTTCGTATAGCGTGCGGTTCTTATTGATTTCGCGAACGCGCACGGGAACTCCGCGACGGATTCGAGTTAGGGCGGCTTTGCGTTTTTCGGAAACAAAAGGACTTGCATCGAAGGCCAACACACTGTTTGATTGGGCCATTTGGCCGAGTTGATTTTCGGTGGTTGGCATGGGGAGAAGCGGATGAATTACGGGGTCGATTATGTTTCGGAGTAGGCGGGCGGCTTCGATGCGGGCGTTGCCGGTGATGACCAATATGGGCTGAGTGGCGGTGGGGATCATTGATAGAGCCAGCCAATTGGATAGTGTCTCAGCGATGGGTTGACTGGTGGAGAAGGTTCGCATCAGATATTGGCAGATGGTGGCTTTTGTGATGGCGGGAGTGGGGATGGGCAAATTTGGATCGGGCCGGTGGAAGAGAGTTGGATGACTGCTGGTGATACGCCATTGATCTTTGGTGATTTCGATTACCTGGTTATCGCTGGTTTCGGGGTCGAGGGATTGGAGGTCTAGGAGAAGCGCGTTTCCTTGAGCCGCGATGCGGGTGTGGACGGGGATAACCTGCGATTCGTAAGAGTGGAGGATGTTGTCTTGGTGGCGGAGCAGGCGACCGAGCATGGATGCGGTGGGCCAGTCCAGGCCGACGGCTTCGATGCGGGTCAGGAGCCAGCCGCGGAATTGCTCAGAATATAGCGGGGCGGCGGTGCCATTGAAGGAGACGTAGGATTGGCGGTTTGGGGTTAAGAAGAAAGTCGCTTTATCGCAGGCGAGGATCAGCTTATCGAACGGGGATAACTTTCGGGGCTGATGATGATTTCCTGGCATTCGCTTCTGGTTAAAAAGTACCAGCGGGTTTGGAAACCCAATGCAATGTTGGAAACTAGGGACTTCGACGTTGTTGAGGAATAGCGGGTTAGAGGGAAGAAAAATATTTGGATGTGTTGGGACTGAGATTTTCGGGGGCTAGCTTTTTGTGTTGAAAATTGGAAAAGGGGACGGAGCAAGCTGGTTCAATTCCAAGTAAATGCAAAAGTGGAAGAAACAGAACTGACCCGGTTTCCCGAACGCTTCAGGGTACTACCGTTAGGCTGGCGTATTTGCGAATTCGTGGTTCAAAGCGCCGAAGAATATCTTGTTGCTGCATCCATCCTCCTGCTGTCGCGATCCAGCTATCGTCGACCTTACGCCAGAACTGAATGCCACGCTGGCCAGGACAAATCGTCAATACGGGAACGAGCGGAGCGTGTTTGTCGGCAAAAGGTACTATGACTTTGCAAGGCCCTTTGCCCTGTCCACGAATCAAGTCTTCAACGAATTGGTTCTTGATTTTGTTCAAGGCAGCTGCAGGTAGACTGAGAACCGGTAGCCTTATTGTTGTTATGTTTGTCTGTATTCGATTCCCTACTTTGCTAGCTACAACGTTAGGGTTTAAGGAATCAAGCCGCTTCTTCTCCTCCTCCGAGATATCAAACAGTAATCTCCCACGTGAAGACCCAAGCCGAGCAAGTTCTTTCGCGGTCTCATCCGACAAGAACTGCTGCCGCTGAAACCTTATGAAAGCGGTCTCTGCTGTTTCCCCTTTCCTTATTCGAGTGCCAATTGATTGATAAACAGAATTGTCGGCCCATGCGAGATAGACATGACATACCCCTATTTCTTCGCTGCAAAAACCCCAGTACGGATCATCTGGACCAACTTCTTCACTGTAGAAAACCATGGCTCTAATTGTCTTCCCTGACTTGTAAGTCGCCAGTGGAAAATCCAAACCATCTATTCCCCAGAAGGCGGACCACTCCCAGTAACTTGCAACTGCGTTATTGCGAACGACAGAAATCGTTTGAGCGGTTGCGGAATGGCTCATAGTTAAGTTCCAAAGGAAAATCATCGCGAAGATCCACCCAATTCCAAAAAGTGGATAATGCCATTGACTGATGCGTTCAGGCTTCATGGGTCGTAATCCCTATACTCCAGAGGCCACTTGCGCAAAGACAATCTGTCTGCTTTGGCTGTTAGATAACCGCTCAGCAAGTTCCTTGTTGCTGATTGTCTGAGCTGTGCCGAGGGAGACACCAAAGATTAATATGATGCTTGCTTTCATCGCTTTTGTTTTTGCCTGTGCATCTTATTTGTGAGGGTTCTTTTTGAAGGTGGAGGACTAACTAATTCTATTACGACGGAGCACTCAGTTATCTCGCGAACATAACTTGTTCCACTTGTGGCCCGCGAACAAAGAAATACCCGAGGCCCGGGTGTTGGTCAAGCGATCCGCAATCGCTTAGCTGGGAGAAAACGAATTTCCACCCGTTTGTCGAGCGCATCTGCTATGCGCTTCAGCATTGAGAGTGAGTGTCCTTCGTAATCGGCATCTTCAAGCCGACAGATTACTGATTTGAAAGTTCCCACGCGTTTGGCAAGTTCCTGTTGGGTGAGCCCTGCCTTAGTCCTAAGCTGGTAGATCTTCCGCGCTATTTCGGCGTTGATGACTTCTTCAGCGTATTGTTCTTCACGCTTGGGGTCACCTGCAACATAGCGGTTGTAAAGGAGCTTTGAGGCGGTTGAGTTAAATTCCTGTGGCATATTTGTTACTCCGCTCCTAAAGTATGCTCATCGAAATCGGCTCCAGCAAAGCATCCGATAGTGAACTCCTTTCTTTATCGCTATCTTTGTTCGTCCACCAGACACCTGGAAGACGGAGGACTAGGCTCAAGTATAGCTTCCAGACTCCTGAAAAAAGAACGCTCGCAAGCGAGCGGGCAGACGGAATCGTCCGCCCCACCAATGGTCGCAACATTACTGATTGCTTGAAATGTACAAGCACCAGAGCGAGACTGAAGCCTCGCGCGGACTAGAGTCCACCTTACGATTGAGGATTTCACTCGTGACTTCAAAAATAAATCTTGAGTCCAACTTCAGCGCGGCGGGCGTTGTCTACTACTCCACCGGCGCTGCCGAAGTTGGCTTGTCCTACGGTGATTACGCTTGGTCCGCTGAATGATACTTGGTTCAAAACGTTGAAAGCTCGGAGTTGGAGCGACAGGCGGAAGCGCTCGGTTAGGTAGACGGATTTCTGAAGATTCACGTCGGTTGCGCGCAGCCAGCCGTCGCGAACATTTGGTAGAAAACGGGGGCCGTTGGGGATTACGAATTCCGGCGTTGTGGAGAATGCTGCGGGGTTGAACCAGGGTCTTGTGCAGCCGCAGGCGTTGTTCCATTCGCGACTGTTGGCGATGGATTGTGACAACGGATAGGCGGCTTGCACGCCGGGAACGACTGAAGCCCGGGAGGGGTTGGCGCCGGCGATGCGGGAAATGTCGGGGCCTCCGACATTGACGGGCAGACCCGCTTGCATTGTCGTGTTGGCGAAGAATTGCCAGTTGCCGATGAACCGGTTGGCGAGTTTGTTTTTGTTGAAGTAGCGCTTCCCCTTTCCAAACGGGAATTGCGTGGCGAAGGTGACGACCAAGCGTTGGGGAACATCGAAGGAGCCGACGGAGCGTTCCAGGCGAATGTTGTAAATGTCACGAATGCCGGCTGGATCGAGAAACGCGATGCCGTTGCCGCCTCCGCCGGTTTCAAGCACTTTGGAAATTGTGTAGTGCGCGCCGAGGCTGAAGCCACGAGTGAACTTGCGATCGTACCGGAAAGTTACGGCATGGTAGATGCTATCGGCCACCGGCGGGCGGAAATAGATTAGGCTACCGCCATAGGCGTTGGCAGTTGTAGGAGACGCGAATTGTGGATAGGGCTTTAGCAACTGCATGCGGGGGATTCGTTGGAGCGCCAGCAGACCGGTGAGACCTTGTCCAAAAAATGGATTCGCCACTTGTTCAGTGAGAAAGGCACCGCCGTTGGCGAGGTTCTTGGGATCGATTTGATTGAACTCGATGCTGTTGGTGGGGAGGCGAACGCCGCGGTTGCCGAAGTAAGTTACGTCGATGGAACTGGTGCGGCCGATTTGGCGGGCGATGGCGAAGTTCCATTGCTGAACATAGCTATTGGGTTGATCGCGCAGAACGATGTTGGCGTTGTTGCCGAGGCGGAATGTACCGTCTTCCACGCGATTTGTGGAACCGGGGCGGACGATGCCATTGGGAAATGGATTGCTGAGGGTGGTCTTGGGAGTGTAATCGGTATTGAAGACGTCGGCTACAACATTGTAGTTGAAAGGCGTTGTGACGATGGCGGTTTCAAGACCAATGGGGAGATAAAAAATGCCGTAGCCGCCGCGGATAGCAGTGCGGTTATTAAGCCGGTAGGCGAAGCCGAGGCGGGGGCCGATGTTGCGCCAATTGGTTTTGCGAATGGTGCGCGGATTCTTGCCGCCAACAAATTGAATGGCTCCTTTGCCGGTGGTGCCGGCGGGAGCTTTGGGGTCGAAATAAGTGAGACGGTCGTGGGCTTCGCCGGTGCCTGTTTCCGCTTCCCAACGTGCGCCGATGTTGACGGTGAGTTTGGAGGTGACTTTCCAATCGTCCTGAAAATAGGTCCCCATGTAGTGTTGGAAGGCGCTGAGGGGTTCCACTTTTTCGTAGGTATATGCGCCGAAGCCTAACAGGAAACTGGCAAGACCGAGTCCTTGTTCGGGACGAGCGGTGCCGATTTGATCGTTCGAAGTATAGAACTGATTGAACGTGTAAGCTCCGGTGGGATTAGCGATTTGATAGGGGTAAAAACGATAGAGGCGATATTCGCCACCCATCTTGATGGAATGGCTGCCGCGAGCGTAGAGGATGTTGTTCTGAATACCCTGGGTATCGCGAGGTTGGTTGTTGAAGGCTGTGCCGCCGAGATCGGGAATGCCGCTGCCGATGGAGACGTTGGGATAGATGAGTACGTTGGCGGAATCGCGGATGTAGTTGGGCAGGCCGAGCGTTGTGGGGTCGAATCCAAGAGTGTTTGAGACGAGGTTGGCGCGGTAGCGAACGTACATGTAGCGGAAGACGTTGAACAGGCGGGGCGTGATTTGGAACGTGTCGTCAAGGCCTGAGTTGTAGAAGCTGTCCTTGGTGTTATTGGAGTTGGTAAAGCGCACCTTGATGCTGGGTTGCGTATCGAGCGAATGCTGTTGAGAGAAGCGGCCGAAGATGCGGTGGCGTTGACTGAAATTGTGATCGGCACGGGTGGTGAAGAGTTCGCGGGAGTAGCCGCGATTGCCGGCGAACAAGTAATTTTGGCGGCCGGTGATGGAGCTGCCGGCGCGATTAGCATCGGGATATTCGGCAAGCATTTTGACGGCGACGGGATTGAAGCGACCGCGCGGAATGATGTTGCCGGGGAAGAGGTCGCGGGAGCGGACGTTGTTGACGAGCCGGCTGGTGGCGGGGTCGTAGATGTTGATGAGTTGGGCACCGGCGGCGGCGAGGAAGCGGGTTTCAGAGAAATCGCCGGCGCGTTCCAGAGCAGTGGGGACGCTGGTGATGCTGCGAACAGGATCCTTTTCGCGGCGGCCTTCGAAGGCGGTGAAGAAGAACGTTTTGTTCTTGCCGTTGTAGAGCCCGGGGATGAGAATGGGGCCACCGGCGGTGAAGCCATATTGATGTCGGCGGAGCACGGGGC
>JAYUSZ010000039.1:0-15737 GCA_043755435.1 Bryobacterales bacterium
GGTTCCAAGAATTACTACGTCCCAGACAACCTGCCATTCTGTCATGCGCAGTGTACGGGCATGGTCGAAAGCAGATTTAGGAATGGACGAAACAACCGAAGCCATGGAAGTAACAAAAAAAACCGTCATGCCAAATACCAGCAGTGACAACTTCAAAGGCCTGCCTCCACCAACGAGTAGGGTGAAGATGAAGGTGAGTCCACTGAGTCCCAGGAATCGGCCCTTGGCAACGGCGGCGACGATTGGACGAACTGCGGGCAGCACTGACAGATAGGCCAAGCCGAGTGAGATCACTGCGGTGATCAGCAACGCCTGAACATTCATCCAAAAGCTGGTGAAAAGTTCAGGGCCCAGGCCTTGCTCCATCCACAAGCGGCCCAGTGCGGAAAAAACCTCGTTCGGTTTCGGCAGAGCAGCCCAGGGAGACAACCACCATATGAGAATCGCAAACGCCAGTTGCACCCCAATCACGATTTGCATCGTGGTGAGTGAAACCACCTGATTCGGCCGGATTATGTTCAGCCAATCGGAGGATTCCGATTCACTCCGGGCAGAAGTCATTTTGAGGTACCGATGACAATTTCCACGCGGCGGTTCTTAGCACGGCCTTCCGGCGTGGAGTTTGGAGCCACCGGATTCGATTGACCATGTGAGAAGACCCGTAAGCGGCCTTCCGGGAAACTAACGGTGGACTGTGATTCCAGATACTTCTTTACCGCAAAGGAGCGGGCTTCTGACAAAGTCTGATTCGCATCAGCAGGGCCGACAGCGTCCGTGTGTCCGTGAATTTCCACCAAGGTGTTCCCGGCAACCAGTAAGTCGCGAGTAAGTTGTTCCAGTTCTGCTTTCGCCCCGCCGCTGAACGTCGCTTGGCCGGTTTCGAAGTTGATATTCCAGGAACGGCGGCTGACAACAGAATCCACCTTGGAGGAAGGTGAGAATTGCGGCATTGCAGCCGGCGTCATTTGAGGATTGCGCTTGGCAATGTTCTCAATGTAAGAAGTGTCCAGAATTTCGTTCACCGGATAGTAGGTGGGCACCAAATCTGGATACTGCTTGGATACAATATCACCGAAGGTTTTGTAAGTAGCCTCAAAAATGTTTGCCGTTCCAGGAGCCATACCGAACAGGATAATGTTATCGGCCAGATTACTTACGGATGAGCCACCCAGTTCCACCTGCACGCCCTGCTTATCGGTCTCAACAACGCCCTTATAGTAACGTTCCCAATATCCTGGTTCATTTTGATATTCGTTATAAACTGCGGCGCTTATGCCTGAGGCGTGCTTCAAAGCTTCTGGATGCGCCTTAATCTGATCGCCGCCCTGGAAAGTTGCTTCCAGCATTCCCTCCACAATTGGCCGATTGTTTTGCATCCATCGATCGATTCCGATGATGGTGTTGGGCATTTGCGAACTATACTCTTTCGTCGATGCAATGGAAACAATTCCACCGCGTTTGCGTGCAACGTTCACGTCGCCAGGAGTCCAGGTTACAACTCCATTTACACAGACCTTCTTACTTTCACCGGTCTTCTTGCCTTTTGAAACAACAGGGCGAGTCTCACAATAGCCGGAGATATACTTTTCACCAGCATCGATATAGTCGGTAGTGTTCACCCAGTTCAAGCAGGCAGCATCGTAAGTTTTTTCGTCAGGATTGTTGCAAAGGTTGTTATCGCCCAACCACTTTTGAGCAATGTTCCAATCTCCATCGCGCAGATATCCAGCCACCACACCGCCACGGGAAGCTTGAGGACTGCGCTTCCATTCAGCCGGCCCCATAAACTTATCTTCGCCGCGCGAATAACCCGCCGAACCAACCACCTTGGCCGTATAGTCCGACCCGATTTTCTTCAGCGTGTCGTTCAGGCCTTTCAGGAAAGTAGCGGAACCATCACCCATGATGGCTACGAAGTGTGCGCCTCTTGATGGATTCGGCCTTCCACCTTTCAGTTCCGTGGCAAATGCCACTAGCGCTTCCTGCATCTTGCTTGCATCGTCTTCGCGTATAAACCGCAAGTTCACGTTCTTGCCGCACATCAGGCTACCTTTGGTAGCTTGCGCTCCGCCGTTGGCGAACATCAAACCCATTTGCGCGTTCCATGCCCAAAGATACAGCCGAACTTCAGGCTTATCATCACAACCACGCGCACTGCCAGGCATCGCGGTAGCCGCAACATCCACCTTCGCCGATTCCTGAATCTTTGGAAGATCAATTTTCCCCACTTCGGTGGACTCCCGCACTTGCGCGGAAGGCATCAGCTTATCCAGCAGTCCATACTTATTGAGTGCATAGCCAACAAGGCCAAGGCCAATCGCAAAGATAAGGATCTTGCCGCCTTTTTCGATTCTCACTGCCATTGGAATTTACCCTCTTATTAGAATTAGTTGGTCGTGCGTTCGCCTTCGCGCCCGCCGATCGTTTTATCCGGAGTAGCCGAGGGTGCGGGACCCATTAATCCCATTTCCACCTTGAACTGCTTCACCAATTCGTTGGCGCGCAGTGTCTCAGCCTCTTCCTCAATCTTGAATCTTTGTTGATCCACGTTGCCCAGCGCCATTTCCATGCGAGCTTCGTTCACAGCGGTCTGCTCATCAATCTTGCGGACCATTTCGTCATGAGTCTGACTTACACCGGCAATTTCAAATTGATCCAGTGTGTCAGCCACCTTCTTTTGCCATTGGGAACGGCGATTGTCGCGAATAGCCTGCATCGCTTCCTGCGTCTTCCGTTCCTTTTCGCGCATGAATGCCTTCTTGACGTTTAGAGACTTTTCAAAAGCCTGTTGTGCTGTTTGAAGTTGTCCCTGCGTCCGGGCAAGTGCGGATCGAACCGATTCCAGCCTGGTTGCGAAGTTCGCAGCAATGTCATCACGGCCATTCTGAATGGCCGCTTTCACCTTGTTAGTAAGGTCCTGAACTTCACTCTTGTACTTGGCTTCTTCCTTTTCAAGAAGAGTAACATTGGCCTTAACCATAGCGATGGATTCGTTCATCCGCGGGACTTGATCATTCAAATCTCGAATGTTCTGTTCCAGAATCAGTTCAGGATTTTCAGCAACAGAAATGAACATCCCCACAAACGACCGAACAACACGAACTAGCCGGTTCCACATATAAATATGAGATTCCTTTCTAGGATCTAGAGGTTATAAGTATAGCTTAGCGAATCCAGTGAACGAAGAGAAAGCTAATTTCCGGTTTTGCCAGGGGGGGCGGGTCGTGAGGTGGTGGTGATTGGATTGTCGGTCACGAAATGAGATACGGTATCGGAAATTCTTTGTTCCATTTTTTGTTTATCCAACCGCCAAGTATAAAAGGACTCCTTGCGCTGCGTCACCAAATCGTTATTTGCCTGGATTTTCGCCTTATGTTCGGCTGTGAGTTTGTCCAACTCCGTTTGCAGCTTGCGATTCTCTTCCAACTTTGCCGCTTCCAGATCTTCAATCTGTTTCTGCTGGATTCGTTCAAAGGCGTCAAGCGCTTTGTCTCGCCTAACCGCATCTTCCACGATTTCCTGCACCTTGACGTTCGCCGCGTCCAGCGCTACTAAAACCGAACTTCGCTTCACTTCAGACGGCAACTCTTTGATGTGTGGATTCTCCAGCATGTCCGCCACTTTCAGAACCGTGTAGCCATGGGTAGGCGCTACGATCTCAGCAGCTGCATAAATTTCCGTAAACGAAAGAGATTTAGCCCCAGCTGCTGGCAAGGCTGGGGATGCCGCCTGGATCTTCTGTTCCACACGCTGCTGTGTGGCGGCGGGTTGGATGGATGCCGCAATATCAGCAATGGCCTGTGCCGCGCTGTGTCCGCTGGATGGGGAGGAAGACGAGGCGGAAGTGTCGGGGGAAGTCGAGTCTTCAATCGTTACGAAATAGCTGTACCACTTCTTATCGTTGGCCATTGCGTTATTGTAACTTTTCGGATCGGCTAACGGTGAGAGCTAACTTGTAATATGCTTATCCTGTCCGAAATCAAAGGGAAGGTGAACAATGATCAGGCGATTCGTTTTGACAGTTTGCATTATGATGGCGTCATCCTTAGCTGTTCTGGCCGAAGACTTGACGGGAAAATGGGTAGCCCAGGTTCCTGGAAGAAACGGTCAGGCGCGTGAAACCAGCCTCATGTTTAAGCAGGATGGGGACAAATTAACCGGCACCATGGCGGGTGGACAAGGCGGCGATGCTGCAATCACTGAGGGCAAGGTGGACGGTAAAACCGTTTCCTTCGCCATTGTTACTGAGCGAGGAAAGCGAACGTACGTCGGCCAGATATCTGGTGACGAGATCAAATTCAAGCGCGAAGGCGGACAGGCTCCACAGGAGTTTACAGCCAAACGCAGTAAGTGAGAAGAAAGCCTCTGTTCCTCCGATAAATAACAGAGGCTTCCTAACTTACACGCGGATTGCCACTTTCAATACATCCTCTTTGCGGGAGGAAAATAGTTCGTAAGCCTCCGCGATCCGATCCAGCGGGAACACATGGGTCAGCAATGGACGTAAGTCAATCCGGCCAGTTTCCACTAACCGCATTAACCGCATCATTCGTTCTTTGCCTCCGGGGCAGAGAGTGGTCACAATCTTGTGGTCCCCCAATCCAGCCATGAACGCATTCAAAGGAATAATCGGCGCTTCTGAATAAACACCCACACTGGAAAGTGTTCCGCCGGGCCTCAGCACTTGTAACGCTTTGGCGAAAGTATCCTGCAATCCAATCGCTTCAATTGCAACATCCACGCCGCGATTCTCAGTCAGTTCTCTAATTTCGCCCACCGTGTCTGCTTCGGCCAGAATCACCGAAGTGGCACCGAACTTCCGTGCAATGGATAAGCGATGCGGGTCAGCATCAACCACAATGATCTGCGCGGCACCTCGCAATTTCGCCCCTAAGGTGGCACAAAGGCCAATGGGACCTTGCCCGAAAATCGCCACATTATCGCCGAACTGAACATCACCGCTCTCCACTGCTGAAAATCCAGTAGAAGCGATATCCGCCAGCAATACCACTTGTTCATCGGTTAACTCATCGGGGATAACGGCCAAGTTGGCTTGCGCAAATGGAATCCGCGCATACTCCGCTTGCACGCCATTGCTGCTGTTGCCCAACCGCCATCCACCGAGCGCTCCTTGGCATTGAGATCGATTGTTAGCCAGGCACGCTTCGCATTGTCCACAAGGCGTGATTGCGCCCACCAACACACGCTGACCCACTTGGTAACCGGTAACTCCAGAACCAAGTTCGTGGATGGTTCCTACGGCCTCGTGTCCTAGAACCAAGCCTGCACTTACAGGGTATTCGCCGCGGACAATGTGGACATCGGTTCCGCATATCGTGGTCAGCCGAATACGAATGATGGCTTCCCCTGGGCCTGCAGTTGGAATCGGCACATCTTCCAATCCGAACTTACCGGGTCCTTGAAACACGTTTGCTTGCATCTGGCCGGGTTTGGACACACGCACTGGGGCTTCCATTACGTTCGGCATAACCGATCTCCTTGTCTTCAAGATGTTCTAGATTAAAAACACATTCAAGCGGCAGCGGCTATAGCCACCTTCTTAGGCTTCTCCATAACTGCTTTGTTAGCCGTAACGGTCAGGATTCCATTGGACAGCAATGCCTTGGCACTATCCACGTCAATAGCTAATGGAAGTTCCACCCGGCGGCAGATATCGTTTTTTGAAAACTGCGACCAGTGAATCCGGCCCTCCTCGGTCTCCTTTCTTGATTCTTTACTTGCTTGGATAAAGAACTGGTTCGGCAGCGCGGTGACGTGAATTTCCTTAAGCTCAAAACCAGGCGCAGACATGCGCAGTTCCATTTCATTCTCAGTCTCTTTTAACTCTGCCGGGGGGGCTGAGAGTAACTCCCGTTCGGCATGCAGCCAATCTTCAAGTTCGTGGCCTGGTTCAAAGCCGCGGCGCTCAAAAAACTCAAAAGCCTTTTGTTTAACGGCGGTGCAGAGTTTCCCGATCTCCGCCATTATGGGGTGGCCATTCGGTTCATGAATTACATTCACTGGCAGGTAGGACATAAATTGTTTACTCCTTCTATCCATCAAAAGAGCACGTTTTCTGCCAAACATAAAAGCAAGTAAGCAAAGGAAGTAATCCAATTACTAACCCAATCTATGGGGGCTTTCACACAGCTTAGAGGTGTATCCCACTCTTCTCTAGAAACCAGTCCATACACAAGAAGCGAAATTATTCCCTTAGTATCAATAATTCCAGGAAAAGCAGTTCGGAAGCGGAAAGGCGTCGACTCCTCTACCAACAAGTTGTGGGGGCACTTCAAATTAGAGGCCTAAGCAGTTGACACAATACCGGTGCTAATAATTCGGTGCCGAAACATTTCTATGAGTATTATAATCCTCCAACTGAATCGCCTTAGGATTTGATCAGCGGGGGAAACCAACTTCGGGATAGAATCGTAGAGTCTGGAAAGGTGTTTACTGGAGAAACTATGAATCGTATTGCAATCCCAATTTTCGCAATCGCCCTATCGGGCATGCTGTCCGCCCAATCGGGCAACCCACTGAGCACTGAAGCTAAACAGGCATTCAACGGCATCAAAAACAACCTAACCAAAATGGCCGAAAAAATGCCGGAAGAAAATTATGCGTTTAAGGCCGTACCGGAAATTCGCTCATTCGGAGGCTTGGTTGGCCACGTCGCTGATTCCGCACTGCGCACTTGCTCCACAGTTGCCGGAGAGCCGAAACAAGGTCAGGCTGAAAAAACGATGACAAAGAAAGCTGAGTTAGTAGCGGCCCTGAAGGCAGCATTCGCGTCTTGTGATTTGGCCTTTGAAAGCTTCAACGATGCTAAGGCAGTGGAGATGGTGAAGTCACCGCGTGGCGAGCGTTCGAAGCTTGGGATGTTGGTGGGAAATACTACTCACCTGAACGAAGAATACGGCTATATGGCTGTATATTTACGCTTGAAAGGCATTGTGCCTCCCTCAAGCGAAGGCCGCTAACTTCTCCTTCGGCTGATAGCGCGCGGCTGCCCGACCTGAAATGATGTGTTCATCCGCGCGCAACAACTAATTTCAATGCCCTCCTATTTCTTCCTTGCATTTTCCCTCTTTTTATCCCTTGTTACTCCGATTCTTGTTGCGCAGGAGATTCCCGAACTCTTCCGCAAATCGTGTGCCTCGTGCCATGGAGATGGTGCCACCGGTGGCGATCGAGGCCCGGGCTTAATTGGAACACGCTCACTTCGAAAACGCTCGTTATCTGAAATCAGCAGCATTATTAAGAATGGCACTCGAGGTGGAATGCCCGGATTTGCTTTGCCGGAAGCCGACTTGGATAAATTAGCCAAAGCGGTTCGTTCCTGGAATGCCACTGCCTTCGATGCGAAACCGTCCGGAGACATGGCTGCCGGAAAGCTGCTTTTCGATCAGAAATGCCTAACGTGTCACATGGTGCGCGGCCAAGGTTCAGTAAACGGTCCCGATCTTTCCGCGATTGCGCGCGAACTTACAATGCTTGAAATGGAGCAGACTCTGATTGATCCCAATTCCCGCAAAGGCAAGCGGAATGGATCAACTTGTCCTGGCTTTGCCTTTTGCCCTGAGGATCCCTGGTCGGTCGTGAATGTTCGGTTGAGGGATGGGAAATCGGTACGCGGTTTTGCCCGAAGCCGCGGCCAACACGACCTTCAGCTACAAACTTTCGACGGAAAGATGCGGCTCTTGACAAGCACCGATTACACTGCAATTGAAGCTGAAAAAGCATCCTTCATGCCTGCGCTTGCTGCTAGCCCGGCGGAGCGCCGCGATTTGATTGCATACTTAAGCAGCCTGGACGGCATTCCTGTTGGTCCGATTGGGGGTAGCCACGCACCGATCACCACAGCGGAGATTCAGCAAATCCAGCAGCCAAAGTCTGGTGAATGGCCTGGATACAATGGCACGCCGAGTGGTAATCGCCATAGCCCTTTGAAACAGATCAATAGCAGCAATGTTACACATCTAAAGACGGCGTGGAGTTACTCAATGCCCCATTCCAACTTACAAACTACACCGATTGTAGCGGACGGAATCATGTATTTGGCAGCTCCGAACCAGGTATGTGCGCTGGATAGTAGCACCGGCCGTGAGATCTGGTGCTATGAGCGTCGCCGAGTGGATGGCCGCATACCTACAGCGGTGCAGCGCGGAGCGGCATTGTTGGGAGATCGCATCTTCTTTGCTTCCGATGACGCGCATTTGGTTGCGTTAAACCGGCTGACCGGAGCTCTACTTTGGCAAGTGTTTATGCCAGAGTCACCAGGGAATTTCAGCGCTACTGGAGCCCCCATGGTAGTTGGGGATCTGGTTATCGCAGGTATTGCCGGCGGAGACGGCCCGTTGCGCGGATTCCTTGCCGCCTACAAAGCAACAACAGGAGAACAGGTCTGGCGCTTTTGGACCATTCCAAAGCGAGGCGAATCAGGTTCAGATACCTGGGTGGGCAATGCCATTGAAGTGGGTGGAGCGGCTACTTGGCTAACCGGTTCCTATGATCCGCAAACCGACACGCTTTACTGGCCAACCGGTAACCCATACCCTGATACAGATGGATCTGAGAGAGGTGGCGACAACCTTTACAGCGATTGCGTAGTTGCTTTGGATGCAAAAACAGGAAAGCTGAAGTGGCACTTTCAATTCACACCGCATGACCTTTGGGACTGGGACGCAACCGAGCCCTTGGTTCTAGTGGACGCTTCGTTCAAGGGCCGACAGCGCAAGCTGCTAGTACAAGCCAATCGCAATGGATTTTTCTACGTATTAGATCGCACCACAGGTGAGTTTTTGTTGGGCACGCCATTTGTGAAACGGCTCACTTGGGCAAGCGGCATTGACCCTAAAGGCCGCCCGATTTTGACGTCCGATCGTAAACCAACTCTTGGTGGAAATGTAACTTGTCCGGCAGTACGTGGGGCTACTAACTGGTATTCCACTGCTTACAACCCAAGTACTAAATTGTTCTATGTTATGGCTGTTGAGGATTGCAGTGTCTACCGGCAAGCAGGCAACTGGTTTGCTGGCCACAAAGATCCAGCCAATCCACCACAGAAGTTATTGCGTGCGCTGGATATTGAAACGGGAAAGGTGGTTTGGGAAGTACTGCAAATTGGAGGTCCTGAGGCAAACTACTCAGGGGTTCTTTCCACTGCTGGCGGCTTGCTGTTTTATGGAGAATCCGGCGGAACCTTTGCGGCAGCAGATGCAAAGACCGGAAAAACTCTTTGGAACTTCAATACTGGGCAAATATGGAAGGCCTCTCCGATGACTTACACGGTGAAGGGACAGCAGTATGTGTCAATCGCGGCTGGTGGCAACGTGTTTGCGTTCGCGCATGGGGAGACCCGCTAACTTTCTGCTAACCTCTTAAGCAAGCCCTTCGGATGAATTTAGACATTGCTTTGAAGGAGCTCTTCCAGTCGGTTGGAACAAGCCTGACGGAACGATTGGCGGGCGCCGCTCCCGTCGAGTGGCTCAATGTTGAACTTACTGAAACTCGCGCACAGCGGGTGGATTTTGTCTGCCGACTGGCAGATAGCGGCATATTTCATTTGGAATTCCAGAGCGCCAATGAACAGGCTATGGCTCGGCGAATGCTGGATTATTATGTGGCACTTTACAAAAAGTATGGAGTAGCTCCTAGACAAGTTGTGCTTTACCTGGGCAACGAGTCCCTTCGTATGCCAGATAGTCTGGATCTAGAATCGTTACAATTTCGCTTTTCTATTGTGGATTTGGGAAATCTGAATGCAGAGGAGTTATGGAATAACCCGAATATTGGGGATGTTATTCTGTCCATCCTTTGCCGCCAGCCGGAACCGAAGGTGCGTTTTGAGCGCATAATCGAGCGAATCCGCCTTCTGGGACAGGAACAACGGGAACGTGCCGCACGGTTACTTTTGCTACTCTCGTACAAGAGGGGTTTGTCGGATATAGTTATCAAAGGAGTGAAGACCATGGGCGTAACCATCGACATTGACGACGACAAAAGGCTTCGCCATAAGTTCGACGAAGGTATGGAGAAGGGAATCGAGAGGGGGCGCAACGAAGGCGAAGTCCATCTGCTGCGGATACTTCTTCAACAAAAGTTCGGCCCGCTATCTTCGTTCGTTGAGCAGCAACTTCAAACCGCTACCCAAGAACAGCTTGATCGTTGGGGTGCGCGGATTCTTTTCGTGGCTACCATTGAGGAAGTTCTGAAGTAGCTCAATTGCCATCACGTCTTCTGCGATAGATCACAAATCCGGTTGTTCTGCCTGTAACTACGTAGTCCTTCAGCCACTCCTCCAAGTCCGGAAATGCAGTAATTGCCAAAGCATTGTTGTAGGGCCCTAAGCCATCGGCTATCCAAGTGGGTTTTGTTTTTAGAAGCGTTTCGCGATTCCGCCGTGCCAATTCCGGAGCCGCAGGTTCAGCGGATATCAAATGCCGATCCGCAATAACTCCGGTCAGAGGCTGCGAATCGAGGAACGGTGTTCCTGCTGCAAGACGCGTTATCGCAAACAGATCCGGCCTGTATCCCCAAACCAATAAATTGTCCCCTGATGCCGCCGTGATCAGTTTCGCCGCAGAAACGGTATCGTTTGCCATGGCCAGGTCGCGCCAATCATGTGGACGGTGCTGTACTTGCTCAACGCCGAGTTGCACATAGCGAGGACCAAAGCGGATTAGCGGAATCATCAGCAACCCAAAGGCTGCGCGCCGCCACCAGACATTGGAGACCAACAATAATCCACGAGCGCCAACCAACGCGCAAACGGGCAATAGTTGGAAGTAGTAGCGCGGGAAGAATCGCCATCCGGCGCACACCGCGATCAAGGAAATTGCAAGCCACAAGATCAATCGCCATTGGTGTTCCTTCCACCACCAAACGGCCACACCAACAACTAAGGCAGCATGAAATCCGGCCCAACTGGCAGTGCGAGTTATCCCCTCCAATACCCCGAACGTGTTGGCTGAATACAGCAATCCCCATTGCCAAACCTGCTGCCACCAGCCGGCCAATGCGCCCATTGAAGCCAACCAGCCGAGCCAAATTGCAGAGGAAGCGCCCAAGCCCGCAAGAAACAGCGGCGCAACACGGCCCAATAGAATGGCGCAAACTGCAATTACTAATACTGCTTTTGCATTGAGGCCCAACGCTATGCCACAAACAAGTCCGCTGAGCGCCGCCTTTCCCCTCCAAGCCAGATGAACAGCAATCACATGCGGCACGATCATTAGCAGATCGGGGCCCATCACCATTACTGCCGATGGGATCCAAAAAGTGAGGAAGAACGCGGTGAGCGCCGCCGCTAGCAGGGCTTCAGATTCACCCCATAAGTCACGAGCGAAACGGGAAACAGTCCATGCAGAAAGCAGCACAACCAGGGCACCAGCAAGGCGCAATGCCAACCCAGTGGATGCGCCCCAAAGTATGTACAAAGCCGGAAACAACGGTGGCTTGTCAAACCAAAAGTCTTTGTAAATGGCCTTGCCTGCAAGCATCTGGACTGCTGCCGCCGAGGGATAACCTTCTTCCACCCAAACGATATCAAGGTGACACAATCGCGCGGCGATCACTAGCACTGCCACCAGTGCCCAGGCCGCGCGCCTGTTCATCTATTTTCTCTCCAAAATCCGAGTAAGGGTTTTGCGAAATTCCACGCCATAGGAGGGATCGGCTAGCGCGAATTCAACGAAGGTTTCAAAGTAGCTTGGGAAGTTGCCAATGTCGTAACGCTTGTCGGCTGGGGGAAGCTTTAAAGCAATAACCCGTTTGCCTTCCTCGCAAAGATACTGCATCGCATTAGTGAGTTGAATTTCACCGCGCTTATCAGGCTTTACGCGGCGGATCATGTCAAAAATCAGCGGAGAGAATGCATAGCGGCCAGAGATTGCCCAGCGGCTTGGGGCTTTGTCCTTCGTCGGTTTTTCAACAAGGTTCTTAACACGAAACCAATCGACTTCCCCCTCGCCAGGATCGATGATTCCATAGCTGCTAACTTCATCTTCACCAACTTCTTCCACCGCGATGACACAACTGGCCCGCATCTCGACAAACAGATCCGACAGGCGCTTCACGGCCTTCGATTCCCCGTTCATGCCTAGAATAGAATCTCCCAGGGCCACGATAAATGGTTGCTCTCCCACAAAATTCTCTCCGCACAAAATAGCGTCACCCAAACCCTTTTGCTGGCGCTGGCGGGTGTAGAAAAAATTTGCTTGTAACTCCTCGAATTTTAATTCATCCAACAATTCCTGCTTATTCGTGGATTCCAGCACTCGCATCAAATCAGGGTCACTGTCGAAATGGTTTTCAATGGAGGACTTATTTCGCCCGGTAACGAACAGCAATTGGTTCACGCCGTTTGCCACCAGTTCTTCAGCAACATACTGCACAATGGGCTTGCGGGCCACTGGCAGCATTTCTTTTGGCTGGGACTTGGTTGCGGGTAGAAGGCGAGTGCCATGGCCCGCCACTGGTACAATGGCGTTTCGGATCACTTATCAAATATAACCGTTGCGCGAAAGGTTTGGTAGATGTGGTTTCTGGCGTCGACGCGGATCAGTGCAAAAATCATGGTAGCGCCGGAGCCTTCGGATAAGGATAATAGGATTTACGCGCCAGTCCGGCCAAGGAGACAGTAACGAAAATGGGTGAAGCATTAGGAATGGTCGAAACTCGTGGCTTGATAGCCATGATTGAAGCGGCCGACGCTATGGTGAAAGCAGCCAAGGTCACGCTTGTGGGCTGGGAGAAAATCGGGTCCGGCTACGTAACGGTGATGGTTCGCGGTGATGTTGCTGCTGTTCGGGCTGCCACTGACGCCGGCGCAGCAGCCGCCCGCCGTGTGGGCGAATTAGTTGCCGTCCATGTAATCCCCAGACCGCATCAAAACCTGGAAGATGTTCTTCCTATCGGAAAAAGTGGATCGAAATAAGGCCCTTCCTTTATGATTCTGGCGCGAGTAGTTGGTACAGTTGTCGCTACCCGGAAGGATCCGCGCCTGGAAGGTAAGACCCTTCTGATTCTGAAACCGATCAGTGCTGACGGTAAGGATGAATCAGGGTATGTAATTTCTGTGGATACGGTTAGCGCCGGTTTCAAGGAAACGGTACTTGCAGTGAGTGGGTCTTCAGCGCGCATGGCAACAGGCTGCAAGGACACTCCGATTGATTCCGCCATTATTGGCATAGTTGATACGATTTCCTTGGATTCAGATGGGGAAAACACGACCCGCTCGAAGGGGAAATAGCGCATGTACCTGGGCAAGGTGATTGGGCGCGTTTGGGCTGAGGTGAAGGACCCTCGTCTAACAGGCCAGCGATTGCTTATTATTCAGCCACTAACTCCAGAGCAACAGGCAATGGGAAAACAGGTGATATGCACGGATGCAGTGGGAGCCGGCGCAGGTGAGCTCATTTACTACTGCAAAGGTAAGGAATCCAGTTTCCCATTTCTTCCAACCGAAGTTCCAACTGACATGACTGTTGTAGGAATTGTAGATTCCATCCGGGTGGAACGCTAATCATGCTGATAGCCAAGGTTGTCGGCGAAGTTGTAGCTACTCACAAACACGGAAGTCATCAGGGCCAGAAGTTGCTGATCGTGCAGCCGCTGGAATTAGATGGAACAAATCGAGGCGACGCGGTGATCGCCGTTGATTCAGCAGATGCTGGCGTTGGCGACCGGGTCTTGTTGGTAACGGAAGGTTACGCTGCAATGACCAGTGTAGGCCGCCCCGAATCACCCATCGACATGGCCGTAATTGGGATATTGGATTTCGTCAGTCTTGGGTGAGCGCTTTCGGCGCTTTTCATCCGATCCCCGCCGTAACAACTGAAAGGTAAGCACGATTGCAAGCAACAATCTTGTTATGTCCATCGCAAAGTAAAGCGTATGCATGGAATTGTACTGGCTTCGCTCAGCAGCGAATTGGCTGGGGCCTCCAAAATCAATCGTACGACCCAAGCCAAGTAGCTGCGGTGCCAACAGAAAGTGACAGGCAATCACTGTAAGCAGCATGATTGAGGAGATCACGATGAACTGTCTGGCTTGCCTTGCTACGACGAGAAGGCCCAAAATTGTGATGCCTAAAACTAATTGTGCCCATTCCCAAATGTTGCTGTAATAACGGGTCATCTCATTGGCTGAGTAAAGAAATAAGCTTTTCTTTTCAGATTCCGTGAGTGTGAAAATGATTTGCTGCATTTTCTGGGGCTGAGCCATCAGGATTCTTGTAACGGAATCTTGATTCTGGCTGCCAATCCACATCATAAGCATGATGCCACCAAGCCACATTCCAACTAGAAAAGAAACAAAACGACGAGTATGCATAAGTGAATAGTACTTGTAATGAACAGTTTACCCTAAGTATACAGAAGGAAATTTTATTTCCTAAAATTTGAAAGCCATGAAGCAGCAGTAACGTACAGACTTGACTTGCTTTAATATATCAGTACCTGTTATGCGTCTGCTGATATCATTGGTCTGTCCAACTTAACTAGAATCCTTTTCTATACAATTCTCGCAATTTCAAGAGTCCCAGTTTTGGCACAACTGCAACCCGTTGGTCTATCGTGCAGCACTTCTTCCGTTGAACCCATAATATTGCCCAACGTAGGCGTCGCGGAATTGGCTGAGTGATATGGTAATCAAATGCCAGGGTGGTGCACCATCCACCCCAGCCGGACACGTAATCCTCAGGTAAGATAACCGGGCTTCATCCAGCATTGGTGGGGGTGTGGAATATTATCGTGAAAATGCCTGAAGGGGTAGCGTTTGGCCCGGCTGTGCCGGTGAAGATGGCAATCAATGGAATCGGTGCCAACAGGGTGGACCATTAGCCTTCTATAGTTTCGCTTTTGCTTTTTTCACTTCCTTAAAATCAGTCATTATTATAGTTGAGCCAACCAAAGTTCCTTCACACGCTATACGCTTTCCAACAAGCTTGTCAAGTTCAGAATCACGAAAGGCATTGCCGCCCAATCGGCGCAGCATGAATGTTTCAGTCGGCGTCTTCAACGATACAGCTAAATGTTCGCTCTTCGATCCCTTTCCGAAAAGTCTCCAAACAACCAGCCCTTCGAAAGTCATTTCACCTCAAGTGTAGATTCAACTCTTGCGATGCAGTTCCTCTACACTGACAATTTTACCTTTACTTACTTTCGCTATTAACACTTCCACATGGGGTACGGGTGCACCCTTCGTCTGTGTTTTTCCCATCAACACATGAAACGAATCTGCAACTGGTGATTTAGCCGTCATCGCCTTCCCCATAAACTTGCTTGCTCCGGCAGGGTGTTTTATCGAGAAGGAAAGAGTCACAGGCTTATCCAAACCACCCTTCTTTGACAACGCATCCAACTGCTTCTGCATCGCCGGCTTGGGCTTAGATGTCCTAGTTGATCTTGCCACCGGGCTGTGCAGGTTTATGCTAATGCCGTGCACCTTCAACTGCCTGCGCCTGTCTCCGCAGGCCGCAAGTCCGGCGGCCGCCGTAGGCAGACCTTTAAAGTGTGAAGGTGGCAATGCTACTGGTACAAGCGATGGATCCCCCAGCAGGTTGAACTGCGCAAGAGTTTTCAAATCGGTGGGACTGATGTGATGGGAAGACCTTGCAAATTCCTGGCGAGCCTGCAAAGTCGCTCGTCCAAGTGAAGCTCCATTAATCACCAGCTTCATAAAAAATTGGCAGATCAGATCAGCAGACCCATTTCCCGTGGGGGGACCATAAGCCG
>JAYUSZ010000040.1:0-15679 GCA_043755435.1 Bryobacterales bacterium
TTTCCGTCCCGGATCTTTCCGTCCCGGATCTTTCCGTCCCGGATCTTTCCGTCCCGGATCTTTCCGTCCCGGATCTTTCCGTCCCGGATCTTTCGCCCGGATCTTTCCCCCCGGATCTTTTCCGCAAACGGGATTTTGCAAGCGGGTCTCCTTCTGAATTCGCTACACTCTGATGTTTACTCTTCTGTAGGAGGTCCTATGATCAAACGGATCTTGCCGTTAGTAGCATGCCTTACTGCCGGAGCCGCATTGGCCGCTCCAGTTTCTTACCCTTTGTTTTTTGAACCTTCATCCACTCCTGGTCAATACCTTGCCAGAGGGAAAGGCTTCCAGTCTGTTGCTCATGCTCAGGGTCTGGACCTGCAATCTGCTGGCCGAAAAATCCCCATCCGCTGGAGCGGTTCTCTTTCAACCCAAGTCCGCCCGCTCGATCAACAGCAAGGCGTCTCCAACTATTTCCTCGGCCGCGATCCGAAGCAGTGGCGCACCAACATCCCCCATTTTTCTCGAATGCAATGGCCTGACGTTTTCCCCGGCGTCGACGTAGTGCTCTATGGCAACGGCACGTCTCTTGAATTCGACGTCATCCTTCAACCAGGCGCCAACGCTTCCGATTTCGAAATGGACTTCGGCGAAAATTCCGGTGTCCAATTAAGCCCGACAGGAGAGTTGCTTCTTAGACCTGAACTGGCTCTTAAGAAACCGTTCGCCTACCAGCAAATAGCCGGTTTCGCATGCCCCGTCCCTGTCCGGTTTCAGCGCCGGTCCTCTAATCACTATGGCTTCGCTCTTGGAAAGTATGATAAGTCCAAGCCTCTCATCATCGATCCCGTTCTAACATACTCTTCATACTTTGGTGGCAGTTTGGCAGATCAAATCTCTGCCGTCGGCGCTGACAACGCAGGCAACGTCTACATTTCCGGTTCCACTACATCCGTTGATCTTCCTGGTGCGGTCCGAGGTGCTGGTCTGGGCAGTCAGGACGTGTTCGTTGCCAAACTCAATCCCGCTGGCACCGCCGTAATTTATGCCACCTACATTGGCGGCACTGGCCAGGAAGCTGCTGGTGCAATGGCAGTCGATAGCACCGGCACTGTCTACTTAACCGGTCAGGTTGGTTCCACCAATTTCCCCACCACGCCCAACGCTGCCCAACCCCAACTCGCTGGAGGCAGCGGTATCACCGATGCTTTCGCTTTGCGCCTCAATGCAGCGGGCAACGCTCTACTCTATTCAACTTTTCTGGGCGGCCCGCTTTCCGATACCGGCAACGCTATTGCCCTCGATGCCCAGGGAAACGCCTTCGTCGCCGGCGTAACCCAGTCGCTTACATTCCCCGCAGTCACCAATGCCGATTTCCCAATCCGAGGTGGCGGTGATGCTTTCGTCACCAAAATCAACCCTGATGGCAGCAAATTCATTTACACCCTAATCATGGCTGGATTCGGTCTGGACACAGCCTATGGTGTCGCGGTCGATACGCGCGGAGCAGTATATGTCACCGGCGAAACTCGTTCCAGCAATTTCCCCGTCACCGAATCCGCCTATCAAAAACAACTCAAGGGCACTGCCGATGCGTTCATTACGAAATTTTCCAGCACCGGAGACGTAGAATATTCAACTTACTTCGGCGGTGATTCTGCCGATCTCGCCAGGGCCATTGCCGTCGATTCTCAAGGAAACGCCCACATTACCGGGCAAACTTATTCTGCAAACTTCCCCGTCACCAACGGTGCAATCCAGTCAGCACCATCCCTTGTGCCTGATGCCTTTGCGTCGAAACTGAGTGCCTCTGGAGCAGGTTTGGTTTACTCCACCTACATTGGTGCCTCTACAGACGACATCGGTTATGCCATCGCACTTGATCCGCAGAACAACGCCTACATTGCTGGCGAAAGTTCCTCGGTCGATTTCCCACTGAAGTCCGATGCCGCGGGCCCCGCGTTCCCAAATTCAGGTGGAAACGATGCCTTTGTCACCAAGCTCAACGTCAATGGCACCGCTTTCGTTTTCTCAACTCAACTGGGTGGTTCAGGAAATGATAGTGCCCGTGCCATTGCAGTCAATGCCGGAAGAATTTATGTCGCAGGAAACACATCATCCAACAACTTTCGGCAAACTCCTGGTGTAGTTGGCCTTATTGCTTCAGGCGAAAGCGACGGCTTCGTTGCCCGCTTTTCTGAAGTTACAGTTGGCCTGCAACCAACTGAGGTTACCGTTGGTCCAGGTGATAGAGTCCAGTTCACAGCAACAGTTTTGAATACAAATAATCCCGCTGTCCGTTGGGCTGTGTTTCCAGCGCTGGGATCAATTGATGCTAATGGGCTGTACCAAGCCCCAGCCACCATTTCTCAACAACAACCAATCGTAGTAACGCTTACCAGTGTTGCTGACCCTTCTAAATTCGCCGAAGCCACCATCACTCTTTCGCCTATTGGCAGCATCATCATAAATCCTAACGCTGTCAACTTAATTGCCCGGCAGACTCAGCAATTCACTGCCACTCAAGCAAACGTAGCGGGCAGACCTCCCCTGAACTGGTCCATTTCGCCGAACCTAGGCACCATTTCGCCAACCGGCTTTTATACAGCTCCCGATACAATCGACGTCTTAACTACGGTCACCGTTAAAGCTTCCCTCCCCAGTGATGCCACACGTTTCGGATCAGCCACTGTTACTCTTGTTCCAGACTTCCCTCAAGTAACAGCAGCAGGTTTGGTGAACGCCGCAAGTTACGCCCCGCTTGGTTCCGGCGTGTCTCCGGGCTTAATCGTCACTCTGTTTGGAATTGGCTTAGGGCCGGAAACCCCTGCCACTGCAAAGCTAAATAGCCAAGGCCGAATCGATACCAATCTGGAAACCACCCGTGTCTTGTTCGACGGTGTCCCCTCACCCATGATTGCCACCTCGTATGGCCAAATCAGTGCTGTCGTTCCATACAGTGTTGGCAACCAGGTCAGCACTCAAATGCAAGTGGAATTTCAAGGCCGCAAATCAGTGGTTGTCCCGTTCCCGGTTGTACCAACTTCCCCTGGTTTGTTCACCGCCAACGCAAGCGGTAAGGGCCAGGCAGCAGCGCTCAATCAGAATGGAACCTCCAATTCCGCACTCAACCCTGCCACCCGTGGATCCATCGTCGTTCTCTTCGCCACCGGGGAAGGGAAGACCACACCAGATGGAGTTGACGGTAAACTCACCGCCGCACCCCTTCCCTCACCGCAAGCTCCGGTAACTGTTACCATCGGCGGCGTGGATGCAGAGATTGTGTACGCAGGTGGCGCACCTGGTCTAACCGCTGGCCTGCTGCAAATCAATATTCGTATTCCCTTGGGTTCGGTGCCAAGCGCCACTGCTCCCATTGCACTTAAGATCGGAAACATCACTAGCCCAATTGGAGTTACTATTGCCACTCGCTAAAGTCTCATCACTCTTGCTTCTCGCCCTTCCCTTAATCGCACAGAATGATCTGCGCCCCAATTTGTCGCCCATTCCACGCGTAGAAGTTCGCCGCGCAACTGGGAAAATCATAGTCGATGGCAGACCCAGCGATTCCGCTTGGAAAGATGCCGCCGTTGTTGAATTTCAATTTCCCTGGGATTTCCAAACCGGGGCGAAGCAAAAAACTACCGCCCGTCTTCTGTGGGATGACGATAATCTTTACATCGCCTATGACTGTGAGGATTCCGACGTTGTTGCCCACTACGACAAACGCGACGACCCCACCTACAAAGACGACGCCGTTGAAATCTTCATCTATCCCGGCAAGAATCGAAGCCTGTACTATGGCCTGGAAATGAATGCCCGCGGTACGCTCTATGATTACTTCTACATCTTTCCCCAACTGCTGATGAAGCGGCTCGACTTGGTAGGTGTGCAGTTGGCAACCAACATACGCGGCACCTTAAACATGACGTCTGATAAGGATCAGGGCTGGACACTCGAAGTTGCCATACCCTGGAAAAATTTTGAGGAATTGGGCAACGGCATGCCACCCAAACCCGGTGAAATTTGGCGAGCCAATCTGAACCGTTGGGATGGCACAGAGCCGAACCGCCGCTTAAGCCAATGGTCCGATTCCGGCATGTCGAAAGCGAATCCCCACTGGCCCGAGCGCTTCGGTGAACTGTTCTTTGTCAAGTAAACATGCGCCAGTCCGTCAAGCAGTTTACAGTCAGCACTCGCGGCAAAGGCCTCTATGATTGCACTGGCAACATCGCCAGTTGGGTTCAGGATCAAAAAATCCATACAGGCTTGCTCACCATATTTCTGCGCCATACTTCCGCTTCGCTGACCATCCAGGAAAACGCCGATCCCGATGTCATCGCCGACCTCAATGATTTTTTCGCTCGCCTCGTCCCGGAAGACAACCGCCAATTCCGACACACTTCAGAAGGCCCTGACGATATGCCTGCCCACATTCGCGCGGCCCTAACCATGACGCAACTTTCTATCCCTATCGTTGATGGCCGTCTAGGTCTCGGAACATGGCAGGGCATTTATGTCTTTGAGCATCGCACCCACGCTCATCGCAGAAAGGTGCTTCTGCACTTGATCGGCGATTGATCATGGTAAATTAGAATTATTCGGCTCTTAGGGGGCCTGATAAGTTTGCAGACCCTGGAAACCCCCTCCATCACGAACGTCCGCGTCAGGATTTCACCTTCCTTCCTGGTCTCCCTAGCATGCTTGGTCGCCTTGCTGTACCTCGGGCGCGTACTGATCATCACCCTTCTAATAGCTATCTTAGCCGCATTTATTCTTGACCCATTGGTCGGCCTTTTTGGCCGCATCCGCATACCCCGTGCCCCTGCCAGTTTCCTGGTTTGCAGCCTGGCTTTGCTTGCCATTTATGGTTCTCTCTTCGGAGCCTATACCCAAATTGTGGTTCTTCTGGAAGACTTGCCTGCCTACACGCAACGCATCAACGAACTGACTGATACCGTCTTAATTGAAATTGAGTCCGCCGAAAAAGCCATCTACCAAGTAGTGGTTCCGAAACGAATTCGGGAACAGGATCAGCGCACCCAGCAGCCTCCTTCAGCAGCTAGGAAGCGTGGCGTGGCCGCTCCAGTGTTACCTCCAGTTCCACCTCCTGTTCAGGAAGTGCGCATCAAGGCTGAACGTTCGCCAATCTTCGATTATCTCTATGCCCACATGGAAGACTTCTATAATATTTTACTGATGTCGTCCTTTGTGCCATTCCTGGTATATTTCATGCTCAGCTGGCGCGACCACTTCCTACGCAATGTAATGAAATTGTTTCAAGGCGAAAATCGGGATATGGCAAAAGCAGCAATGGAAGGAGTGGCTCACGCTGCACGCGCCTACGTTGTTGGTAATTTCATTCTGGGCATGCTTCTTGCCATTGCCAGCACACTGTTTTTCTGGATAGCGAAAATTCCTTACTGGCCACTAGTCGGTCCGCTCAGCGGCTTCTTGAGCCTGGCTCCATATATTGGATTACCGCTCGCTGTCTTGCCTCCCTTCTTCGCCGGTTTAACCGTGTTCAGCAAGCTCTCCGCCTATCTCGTGATTGGCACTACCGTCGCCTTCTTGCATTTATTGGCTTTGAATTTGATGTACCCCATGTTAGTTGGCTCCCGTGTTCACCTCAACCCCATCGCCGTCACATTGGCCTTAATGTTTTGGGGCTCACTCTGGGGTGGCATCGGCTTAGTGTTGGCCGTTCCAGTCACTGCTGCCATTAAGGCAGTTTGCGACAACATCCCTTCGGCTGAACCGTTTGGCCGTTTGCTGGGTGATTGACCGGGTGGACTTTACTGTGGTTAAAAAAGATAGTAGCACCAGACTGGCAGATCGAAGCCTCAATTGGACTATTCTGGAATAGCTGTGGCCGTCAGTCCGATTTCAATCAAACAAATCTTATTTGCGTTAGCGTCAAAACTTCTGACAGTGCGGCCAGTTGCATCCACAATTAAGCTAGGACTGTTCGGCAGGGCATTCGCTACCACAACGATCTTGCCCGGCATATCGTTTCCCCACAATGTCTTGATCGAAAACGCCGCTGGTACGCAGACGATTGGACGCTTACTCCAAGTAAGCCTTGAAAGCACTTCTACCCGCCTTTCTCTGAGTGCATGGTATTGCTCTTTTACGCCTCCTCTCGGATTACCTTGGTCGATTGCGTCCATACAGATCAGGGATCCAATACATGTTTCAGCATATTCAAGTGGGTTTTTAGCTCTTGAAGGAGGGCACTCAAAACAGCTATCGTATTCACCCGAAGAATCGTCCCCGATTTTACAGCACATCAACTGAGGCAGCGTTTTTCCATCGACAAAATACGCACAGTTGCGTCTTTGCTCGTCGATTAAGCCGACTACAAACAATAGAGCGTCGTTTGCCGCAATTTGGTGCAAGGATTGGAGAATGACTTCTGCTCCGAATTTGGGTTTTTCCTTTATCGTCCGGTCTGCGGTCGTGCTAAATTTTCTTCCAAGATTAAAGGCCTCCGGAAGCACGATTAAGGAACTACCGATCCGCTCATTTCGCTGCCTGTTGTTCCAAATTTGGAATTCGTTCATTAATTCATCAAGTGGGTCACCATAGTTCTGCACAAAATGAAAAAATCCAATATGTTCGACCATCAAAACTATAATGACGTGTTTAACGTCGCAATGTCCTGATTACGATGCATGTGGCCGAGCTACATGGTTGTCAGCGCAGTGCTGTTTTCATGTCTCGAATTTGTTGTCGCATTGTCAGTTTGTTCATTTCCGACCATAAATGTTTAATACAATGTAACAAGTGCTCATGTCAAGAAACCTGTTCGTGGAGAACGATGGCTTACCCTGCCCGGAAGTCGGTTCCTGGGCAGAGACGAAGTACTGCCATCTGGGACTCTACGACGAACTATTTTCGAAGGGAATGAAAAATAAATGGGACAAGCGTGTTTATATTGATCTCTATGCTGGTGCTGGGTATGCTCGTGTCAAAGATACCGGTAAGATTCTCAAGGGCTCACCGATCATCGCTCTGACAGTTACCCATCCGTTTGACAAATACATCTTCTGCGAGGAAAGCAAGGAACTGCTCGAAGCCCTTGAGACCCGTGTTGCTCAGCTATCCCCACTGGCGCAGGCATCTTACATTCAAGGCAACTGCGATGAGAAAATCGAACAAATTTGCAAACAGATACCCAGGGGTTCAACTAACAATACGGTTTTGAGCCTCTGCTTAGTCGATCCTTTTGATTTCGGAATAAAGTTTGAGACTATGCGGAGACTATCAAGCTTCCGCATAGACTTTGTCGTACTAATTGCAATAGGCATGGATGCTACTCGCAACTATGCTCACTATGTTGATGGCAATTCCCCAAAGATCGATGAAGCTCTGGGCAACACGGAATGGCGAGAGCGATGGAAAGCCGTCGGTGTGAGGAAAAGTGACTTCAGGCCGTTCCTGGCAAAGGAATTCTCGCTGAGCATGAAATCTCTAGGTTACCTGGAGCTACCGCTCGACCGCATGAAGTTAGTCCGGTCGCATGAAAAGAACTTGCCACTCTACTACCTCGCGCTATTTTCTCGGCATAAGACAGCCTTCAAGTTCTGGGACGACGTGCTTAAATACAGCGACCCTCAGAAGGGGCTCTTCGAATAAAAATGTCTCTATTGTCAAAAATTGAATGGACCGACGCGACTTGGAATCCGGTGCGTGGTTGCACAAAAGTAAGTCCGGGCTGCAAACACTGCTACGCGGAGAGGTTCGCGGAACGCTTTCGAGGTGTACCGGGGCATCCTTTCGAGCAAGGCTTTGACCTCAAATTGGTGCCGCATAAGCTGGGCGAGCCACTTCGCTGGAGCGAGCCACGGATGATCTTCGTAAATTCAATGAGCGATCTTTTTCAAGATGAAGTCCCGACGGCCTATATTTCACGGGTGGCCACTGCGATGCATCTGGCGCGGTGGCATACCTATCAGGTCTTAACGAAGCGCTCGGAGCGCTTGCGGGATATGCTTCGCGGGCCGCTTCGTGAAGTTGCGGGTGAGCCTCACATCTGGTGGGGTGTGTCCGTGGAAGATCGTAAGTACGGAATACCTAGAATCGCCGATTTGCAAGCTGCGCCCGCCGCCGTCCGATTCCTGTCTATCGAGCCATTGCTAGAGGATGTCGGAAATCTTCCGCTTGAAGGCATCTCTTGGGTTATCGTCGGGGGAGAGAGTGGGCCGAGGGCACGACCGATGAAAGAGGATTGGGTAGTGTCTATTCGTGAACAATGCAAATCCGCACGCGTCGCTTTCTTCTTCAAACAGTGGGGCGGAGTGCGTAAGAAAGCGGCGGGCAGAACATTGCGTGGCCGTACTTATGACGCGATTCCGAAGCGAATCGAAAATCCGACCCTACCCGCGCGTCTACGCTTGGAGCATGCCCTCGCTTTGGAAAACGGCGTACTAGTGCAATTGGAACACTAGGCGGTTCGGCATCTTTTAAGGTGAGGCCTCTTTCCCGAATGTGGCTCAATCGACCCAAGGCGGGGAGTCTCCATCCATCTCAACAGTTGGGGCTGCGATCAAAAAATCTCAAACCTAGCCTCGAATTGGTACATTTTCATTTCGAGTTGCTTACTACTGATACAAGCGTATTTTGGGTTTCATCAGCCTTTTCACATCTTCTCCGCGGTTTATTCGGCATCCAGACGTCGCGATTGAGCATAAGCGTTAAAGAAGCCGCTTCGCAAAAACTATTTCCTAATTCTGGGGGAACAAGTGGAGCAAACAACTCAAAATGGCGTTTTTCCTACCCTCCGAATTTCCCAGTCACTCCCAAAGCAAATAAATATCCCGCCACAAACCCCCGCCATATCAATTACTTCCACCCCTCCACTAATTCCTATTACCCCTAGCGACTCAACTCCCCGGGGTAAATTTATTTCAGAAGAACCTCAATGAAGCAAGCACGCCAGCACCCGGCAGAACCCTCAGCATTCGAACAACTCCTCACCGCCTGCACCTTCGCCTCGTTCTTCCTAACGCCAAGCCGTCAATCCCACGCCAGCCTCCCCGACGGTTCAGCCACTCCCATCTACTCCGAAAAATTCCGAGGCTGGGTTCTAAAGCAGGCCGCCGATCAAGCCCTTCCAATTCCGTCCCCTTCCCGACTCGCCCACGCCCTCCGTCATCACGACAATCTCCTTCAAAAAATCGGAGCCCCCAGCACCTCTGTTCATAACCGTATAGCCATTCAGCCCGATGGCACAATCTACCGCTAGATCAGTTATTAGCAGCATTGCTGAATCAGTTGGTAAGAGCCTTAAGACAAATCAAAGCGCCAAGCGAATCCTGGCAATTTGACGACGTCCAGTTGCACGGCGTTCTAATACCCGCCCAAACAGCAACAGCCAACAAACCCTTCACATAATAGAAGCACCGGCAGGAAAATCGGGAGCGCACGCCGGGCGCGATAAGAAGATGTCCAACCCTAATCGTAAGCTCTTTGACAATCTAATAGTGCCTTTTGCCCAGCAGTGGGACACCGCGGAAAAAGTGGGGACTGGCAAATCTGGCCCAAGCAACAAAAATTTACTTGCAATCCGAAATGCGCCAAGCGAGCGGCCAGATTTGCCTGTCCCCATTTTTTCACCATCTCAAATCCCCAGTCTCCCGCACCCCAGCCCCCGCGCCGCCACCCAAGTGCCTCTCAATCCAGATGGTTGTGATAAGCTTCCAGTTCAGGGATATTTCGCATCATGAATCAATTCACCAGACGGTCTTTGCTTGCCTCCGCGTTCGCTACTCCCCTTTGGGCCAAGAAAAATCACATTGGCCGGGATCGCATTTCAACTATCACCGATGAAAATGCCAAGTCTCCTGCCGAAGCTCTTGCCTTTGTCAAACAATACGGCCTGCAGTGGGTGGAATTGCGCAATGTTCCCGGCGAGAAGAAACACTACATTCAGCTAACCGAGCCTGAGTTGAAACTGGCCGCGAAGGAATTCAAAGAGGCGGGAGTGCGCGTCTCATTCTTAAACAGCGGTATGTTGAAGTTTGTACTTCCAGGCACTGAGCAAGTGCGCCGGCGGCCCGAAACTCCGGAAGCCAAAGCAAAGAGAATGGCAAATGACCAGCGCCAATTCGATGGCCGCATGGAAGAATTGGACCGTTCCATTCGCGCGGCTCACATTCTTGGAACGGACAAAATTCGTGTTTTCGCCTTTATGCGCGTCGAGGATCCCATGGCCTTGCTGCCCCGCATTGCCGAAGTGATTGGCCCCATGGCGAAGGTTGCGGAAAAGGAAGGCGTGCAGTTACTGGTGGAAAATGAAAGTGCCTGCAATGTTGGCAGTTGCGCAGAGTTGGCCGCCATGATGAAGCTGATTCCTTCCAAGGCATTGAACCTGAATTGGGACCCTCTCAACGGCATGCATGTGAAAGAAGAGCCATTCCCCACCGGCTACAAGTTGCTTCCCAAAAAACGGATTCAGAACGTCCAGATCAAGGGAAAGAGTATTCTTGCCGGACCAGAAAAGCTGGATTGGGCAGGCATTTTCAACGCACTTGAAAAGGATGGTTACACCGGTCAGGTCGGCTTGGAATGCCACATTTTTGAGCGCTTGGTAGAAGCCTCGCACGATTCCATGAAAGAAATCCTGCGCGTCTGCGAAAACCGGAGTTAGCTGCCAAATGTCAAAATCCGTCCTGGGCTTTTCGCTAATCGCATTATGCCTGGGAGCATTGGGACTGTTCTTTTTTCTTGAGCAGAACAAAGGTTCTCACCTGGTTTTGAATGGGTCCATCAAAAAGGTACGCATCCAGGAATTGGAGCCAAAACGTTCCTTGATGGTCTTAGATTTTCGCTTAACCAATCCCTCCGATTTCACCTTTGAAGTAAAGAATATTGATCTCTATCTCACCACTGCCGATGGCGAAGTTGTCGAGGGTGCATTCGCCGCGCAAATGAATACCGACCAGATTTTTGAGGCTTACAATACGCTAGGTCAGCGTTACAACCCAACGTTAGTGAGCCGTGAAAAAATCGCTCCCGGAAAAATTGTGGATCGAATGGTGGCAGTTTCTGTAAATCTGCCAGCAGCCGCAGTGGAGTCTCGAAAAAAGCTTGTCCTGAAGATTGAAGAAATGAATCGAATGATCACCGAACTGGTGGAGTCCCCGAAGTAGCCTCGCCATTACGGGCTAACCGAAATTCCAAATTTCGCTTAACGTCCGGCCATTCTTGAGCCAGAATGCTATATACGAATGTGTCCCGAACACTGCCATCCCGCCGAGGTTGATGGTGCCGAATTACACCATCTCTTTTTGCTCCCAGTGCCTCAATGGCCCTCTGCGAAGCAAAGTTGAAATTGTCAGTTCGCAGTCCAACCACCTTGCAACCAAGGGTGTCGAATGCATGGCTCAGCAATAGCAACTTGCAACTTGAATTCACGCGGCTGCGATGCCAACTTTTCCCATACCAGGTGTATCCGATTTCTACCCGGTCAATTGCCGGAACTATATCGTGGTAGCGCGACGATCCAACAATTTTGCCGCTTGCCAAATCGCGTATGGCCCACGGCAGCATATGTCCAGCCTTCTGGCCTGCAAGAGCTGTGGCAATGTACGCCTCGGTCTGCCCTGGTTCTGGAACTGAGGTGAACCACAGCTCCCAAAGCTTGCCATCGGCCGCAGCAGCAGCCAGTTCATTACGATGGTTCTCTGCCAATGGCTCCAAGCGCATGCCATGACCTTCTAATATAACCGGCCGAAAGTCGATCATTTTTTATCCTGATTCGCGAAACAGTAAAGGGCACTTTTGGTTCTTACATAAAACCGCCCATTGGCGATTGCCGGAGTTGCCGACGATTCCTCATTCAATTCATTCACCGCCAAGACTTTCTGCTCACGCCCTGCCTCTACGACGGTCATCACCCCGGAACGGCTAAGAAAGTAGACTTTTCCATCAGAAGCTACGGGCGACGAATAGAAGCTTTCTGATACCCCTCGCAATCTGGCTTGTTTGTACAATTCGCCACTTGCAGGATTCAATGTCGTCAGCACGCCGCTATCGTTGATCATGTACAGAATGTCGCGATAGATCAAAGTGGATGGCAACTGAGGAATAGATCGTTGAAACTTCCAGGAAATATTTGATGCTGTGACATCCCCTTTTCCCCCCAGTTTCACGCTCAGTAAGCCATTTTCGGAAGCCATGGTGGCGGCATACATCTTCCATTCCTGTTCATCCATCAGGCCATCGCCATTCAGGTCGATATAGGGGAAATATTTCTTCGTCTTTTCATCGGGAGATTCAGCCAGGGAAATTTTCTGATCGTTGTTCTTATCGAACTTTGCAAGCGTCTCTTTGAAACCGGGAATAGCTACTTGCCGCCCAGGATCATTCTCCGGCGTATTGTAGCCGCTGATGAAAATATGGTCCTTGTAAAGAACCGGTACCGATTTCATTTCCGACGCCAATCCGCCAACATGCCAAACCACTTCGCCTGTGGCCGCTTGATAAACATCCATGCTGAATGAACCCGGGGCGTAAATCAGTCCATCCTTGACCACTGGTGTGGAGTGCCCGCTCAACGCTTCACCCCGCGCAGTTCGCCATTTTTCTTTTCCCGTGATGCTGTCCAATGCCACAATAAACGAACCGGCCGATTGATCGCAGACCAACACCACTAACGGCCCTGCTAGAACAGGCGATACCCCCATGCCGTAAACATTTTGAAATGGACCCATGGGAACGCGCCATCGCTCCTTGCCTTCGTAGTCATAGGAAAGCATTCCGAAATCGTGGAAGAACACGTAAAGTGCTTTTCCATCAACAATGGGCGACGGTGAGGCGGGGCTATTCCGTTTATCCAAATCACTTACTTTGCTCCGTGGCGCAACTTTGCGCCAAAGCACTTTCCCACTCTTTTCATCCAAGCAAATTGTAAGGAGTTCCTCCTTTTCAAAGGCAGTCAAGAAAACGCGTCCGTTGCTGATCACTGGGGACGAATGGCCCGCAGGCAGAACGGTTTTCCATCGCAGATTGTGCGACTCATCAAAGACAGCAGGTAATGGGCCTGTTTCTGCAACTCCGCTGCCTTCAGGCCCACGAAATCTTGTCCAATCGGCTGCTTCTGAAGTACTACAGAGTAAAATGAAAGCTATGGCTTTTCGCATGAGGTGGCTTGTTTAATGCTAGCGCAAGGATTCAAGAACTGGCTGGCAGCCGGCCAACCGCTAGATACCGATCATCACCATCACGAAACTCACCCTTGGTACAAAGTGCTTTGGTTGACAGGTGTTGATTACTTTTCAACCCTTGGGTACCAGCCTGGAATCGCACTACTTGCAGCAGGGGCGCTTTCCCCCATCGCAACGGCAATTCTGGTTGTGGTGACCTTGGTCTGCGCCTTGCCTATCTATTCACAAGTGGCTAAACGCTCATTTGCCGGGCAGGGCTCCATTGCCATGTTGGAAAATCTGCTAAGTGGATGGTGGGGGAAATTTCTTGTTCTGGTTCTTCTGGGATTTGCTGCCACCGATTTCATCATTACAATCACGTTGTCCGCAGCTGACGCCGCACAGCATGCCGTTGAAAACCCCATACTCCATCCCTTACTCGGCGAGCACCGAATTGAAATTACACTTTTCCTGTTGGTTTGCCTTACTGCTGTTTTTCTGAAAGGTTTCAAAGAAGCCATAGGATTGGCTTCCTTGGTTGCCATTCCCTATATTCTTCTGAACATCTTTGTCCTTGGCCGAGCCTGTTTGGAAGTTTCCTGGCACCCTGAATTGATCACCAAGTGGAAAGAACTGGTAAAAATTTCCGGCAGCCCGCGCGACATCATGTTTGCCGCCATCTTGATTTTCCCGCGCTTGGCTCTTGGGCTTTCTGGTTTTGAAACAGGTGTTTCTGTAATGCCGCTGGTGGACGGCGAAACTATCGACCGTCGCATTGCGAATACCCGGAAAATGCTGGCCGCTGCGGCAATCTTAATGTCGGTGATGCTGGTTGTTTCCAGCTTCGCCACCGCTATTTTGATTCCTGCCT
Organism: Bryobacterales bacterium; assembly: GCA_043755435.1. GTDB lineage: Bacteria > Acidobacteriota > Terriglobia > Bryobacterales > Bryobacteraceae > JANXSF01. The sequence continues at coordinate 14,002 of JAYUSZ010000040.1, forward strand.
CTGACTATCGTGAGGGTGGTCCAGCCAGTGGCCGAGCCATTGCATATATGGCTCACAAGTATTTGGGCACAGGCTTTGGAACCGTCTACGACATTTCAACAATTCTGATTCTATGGTTCGCCGGGGCCAGCGCAATGGCTGGTCTCCTCAGTATCATCCCGCGCTACTTGCCGCGATTCGGGATGGCTCCTGCTTGGGTGGCTTACTCGCGTCCATTAGTTCTTGTGTTGTTCGGAGTATGCGTGATTGTCACTTTGATTTTCAAAGCGAATGTGGAAGCTCAGGGCGGAGCATATGCGACTGGTGTTTTGGTCTTGATGCTCTCTGCCGCCGTGGCCTGCGCTCTCGCGTTGTGGGAGGAAAAGAAGGAGACCTTCAGTATTTTCTGCTGGATGGTTGCCATCATTTTCCTTTACACCTTGGTGGACAACGTGAAGGAGCGTCCTGATGGTTTGATCATTGGAAGCATCTTTATCTTATTCATCTTCGCCGTTAGCGCTATCAGCCGTTACAATCGTGCCACGGAATTACGCGTTTCCGGGTTTACGTTTTTCAATGAAGAATCCGCAATTATTTGGAAAGAGATCCAGGGAAAGAAAATCAATCTGGTGCCGATTCGCAATAGCAATGCGGCAAGCCGCACTATCAAGGAAAAAGAGATCCGGCAGTTTTATACTGTCGGTGGACCCATCGCCTACTTGCATGTGACGCTGCTCGATAATCGAAGTGAGTTTTCCGCACCCCTGAAAATCGAGGTAATGAGGGATGGTGCAAACTGTCGAATTCAAGTGTCGCAGGCAATTGCCATCGCCAATACGATTGCCTATGTCAGCGAATTGCTGGACCCAATCAGCATTTTTGTGACTCTGACACGGCGCAATTTGATGTATCAATCTCTTCGCTATTTGACTTTCGGCGAAGGGGAAACCGGCCTGCTGGTTTATGCGATTTTGCTGAAGTACTGGAAAATGACGCCGGAAGACGATGTTCGGCCCCTAATTTTCATCATGAGCGAATGAAGGAAATTTAAGGCAGAATCAACATGCAATCGCCGTAGGAAAAGAAGCGATACTCTTGCTTCACAGCATGGTGATAGGCATCCAGCATCAGTTCCGTGCCTCCAAAGGCGCAAACCAAAAGCAACAAGCTGGATTGCGGCAAATGGAAATTGGTCAATAGGGCATTCACTCGCTGGAATTGAAATCCTGGGTAAATGAAAATATCGGTTGATCCGGAAAGCAACTTGGTTTGCATCGCGCTTTCAATGGTTCGAACGGTCGTGGTGCCTACGGCCACAACCCTTGAAGCGGTTTCGATTCGTTGCCAAACTTCCAAAGCTATCTGAAATCTTTCCTGATGCAAGACATTGGCCGTCACCTGTACCTCGCGAATTGGTTGAAAAGTCCCTAACCCAACATGCAGGGTCACATGGGCTGTCTGAGCCCCTTGTTGGCGGCATGATTCAAGGATTTCCGGCGTGAAGTGCAAGCCAGCGGTAGGAGCCGCGACGGATCCTGGAGGGTTTGCAAATACGGTTTGATATCGGGTCTTATCTTGAAAAGTATCTGGCCTGCGAATATAAGGGGGCAGCGGAATGTGGCCGTGGGATTCCAGCGCCTCGTCCACATTTGGGCAATCGAGCCGGATGGTTCGTTCTCCGTGCTCGCCGCGATCCAGA
>JAYUSZ010000041.1:0-15613 GCA_043755435.1 Bryobacterales bacterium
CTAGGAACACCTGATTGGTCAATGGTTCCAAACGCTCAATTCCCTTGCCAGTGGCGCGGGTCATCAGCGGATAGTACTCGTAGCGCAGTCCTAAATTTACCGTCAGCTTTTTGGTAACCTGCCAGCGATCCTGAGCATACCAACCAAACTGGAATTCACGAGGAGTCATCAGAATGTACTGAATGCTCTTCTGCATATTGTTGGTCAAACCAAGCAGGAACGCCGCATATCCATTGAAGTTGTTCGCTGCACCAGTTGGCCCCAACACTGTGGATCCGCCGCCAAAGTCGAATGCTCCGCGAGGGCCGCCTCCGAGTTCAGGCTGATAGTGGGTCATGCGATGGTTCACACCGTCAAAGCCAAACCGGAATACATGCGCACCTTTGGTCCAACTCAAGTTGTGACTAGTGGTGTAGCTTTCTTCAACACGATTCAAAGGCATCCATCCGGGAACGCCAAACCCGTCATAGCCGTTGATGCTTATGTTTGGAAAACCGCTCTGCATGATGTCCGCAGGATTGTTGATACCAGGAATACCAAGTTTCGTGCTGAAATCCTGACCGAAATCGACGCCTCGAACAGTTTGATCTTGTCGTTGATATCCGAACACACCATCCAACAGAAGGTTGGAGCTGAGAGTGTAATTGTGGCCAGCCGACATATTCTGAACACGAGTGTCACCAGTACCGGGGCTAGCGCCAGGGCTGGGTCCAACACCCTCGCCAAAAATTGCTTTGCCAATAACAATCGCCTTCATTCTGCCGTAGTGACCCCAAACCTGAGACTTTTCGTTGCGAGTCCAATTAATTTTGACGTCGTTATAATCACGTTTGAAAATCGGGCCGCCGACTGCTGCAAAATTGGTCAAAGCACCAGCCAGATTGGGCTGTGGGTAGTTTGCTTGAATTTTCTGAGCCTGCGGTGAAATCCGATTTGCGGGAATTGCATTGCTTGGAAAGGGTGTGCGGCCGGTGCCGTTGGTGACATTCCCTGTAGCCGGATCATAAATTGTTGTTCCAGTTGATGCAAAATTTCCGGTGCGAATGTCAGCAGTTGGGACCGAGTAGGTACCAAATGCGCCGTCACGCTGACGGGAACCATCGAAGCTGTAAAAGAAGAAAAGTTTGTTCTTCTTGATAGGTCCACCAATGGTTGCACCGTAATTATTGTAGATGCGTAGCGGCTTCGTGGCCTGAAAGAAGTTACGGGCCTTCAAACGCTGATTGTCATGAAACTCGAACGCACTTCCATGAAACTGATTGGTGCCGCTTTTGGTAGACAACGAAATCGCCGCGCCGCCGGAGGTGCCCTGTTCTGCATCGCTTGCGGCAGTGGTGACGTTCACAGTATCAACCATTTCAGCAGGCATCACGTAGCCGGTGTGATGGGGCAACCAAAGATTAACTGAAGCCGCGCCGTCAATACGAGTCATGTTGTTGTTTTTGTTTGTACCGTTAATGTTCGTGGCAAGCGAACGCCCTGGGGAATCAACAACTGAATTCTGGAACCCCGCAGGAGTCGCGCCAGGAACCAGGTTGATCAAGCTCTGATAGTTGCGATAGCCAGGCAACGGCAGGCTTGAAATCTGCTTCGCGTTCAATTCCGTGTGCGTATCTGACTTATCAGTCTGCAGCACTGTGGCTTCCGCCTGAACGGTGATTGTTTCATTGGTTGAGCCAACTTCCAATTTCGCATTTTCACGCGAAACGAAACCAGCCGTGATTCTTGCGCTCTTCACTGTGGCAGGACGAAAACCTGCGGCAGCGAACTTAACATCGTATTCACCCGGCAAAATATTTTGGATGGTGTAGCGCCCACCTTCGTCAGTCTTAGTTTCGTAAGTCTGACCAGTGCCTTTGTTGGTAATCGAAATGGTGGAGTTCGGGACGGAACCTCCCGATGAGTCTTCCACTAACCCAGTTAGCGACCCGTATAAAAGTTGAGCAGCAGCAGGTGCCGCCCAGTATGCCGATATGGCCAATGCCATAAGGGTTACCGACAAGCGATTTCGCATATTCATGTTTGTTTACCCCTGAAAATTCTTAAACAGCAACGACCTAACAACATGATCCGGGTTCTAAAAAGAGGCTGGTAACGGGCAGCTCTGGTCCAACCGGATGTAAAGAATTGGAGAAAATCCTCCGTTGGGCAATTATTACCTAATATTGTTACCAAGATCAATGGGTGAGCACACTTTATTTATTGAGTGAAGAATCCTTAAGTGAATGAGTTTACAAATGGAGTGCTAAAATTCAGGGTGGAAGCTAATCTTGGCCGGTGCTGGGCCTGGTCTTCAAAACCAGCGTGCGTTACCTCGGTGGCGCGGTGGGTTCGACCCCCACTAGCTTCCGCCAACAGTCCAACAAACAGGATTTACTGAAGAACAGCCAAGTAGAATATTGTTATTGTTATGCTCAAGAACCTGTTCCTACTCCTTGCCACTCCACTCGCCTTTGCTCAATCGGCTCCAACCGCCCGCCAACTAATTGAACAAATCAAGAAAGAAGTTGGGGTTCCCTGGAAAGATCAAACGGTTGACACAATCAAAGCTGGCGATCCCGAAACTCCCATCACAGGCATCGCTACAACCATGATGGCCACATACGAAGTGCTTGAGCGCGCTGCGGCAAAAGGTTTGAACCTGGTCATCACTCATGAACCAACTTTTTACAGTCATCTGGACGGAGTGGAAAATCTCCAGAAGTACAATGACCCTGTTTGGGCAGCCAAAGACAAATTTATCCGCGATCACAAAATGGTGGTGTTTCGCTTCCACGATCACTGGCACGCACGCCGTCCCGATGGCGTCATGCAGGGAATGACGAAGGCCCTTGGTTGGGAAAAGTTCCAGAATGCAGAGGGGCGGTCGCTATTTGTAATTCCTGAAACCAGGCTGGAAACTCTCGCCGCTGAAATGAGAAACAAACTGAAGATTCAAGTGCTGAGAGTAGTCGGCCAGCAAAGCTTGACAGTTACTCATGTGGCGATGTTGCCAGGAGCTGGTGGTCCAGCCAGTCATCTCCGCATGTTGCGTCGTGACGATGTGGAAGCATTAGTGATCGGTGAAGTGCCCGAATGGGAAACCATTGAATATGTGGCTGACGCCGCAGCTCAGGGTAAACGAAAAGCGCTCATCCTGCTAGGGCATATCCCGTCTGAACAAGCCGGCATGGAAAACTGTGCAGATTGGTTGAAAACTTTCGTCACTAACATTAAGGTTGGATTCGTTCCCACAGTGGAACCGTTTTGGATGCCCCGCTAAGTTGAACTATTACCTGATCCGGTGATGCTCGAAGCTCGCCGTCTGGTGTTGGGTAGGCCCGTGCGGGCCTGGACTTCAAAACCAGATTGCCCTCCCTCGGGTGGCGCAGTGGGTCTTCAACCCTCGCTGGCTTCTGGCATTAGCCCACTCAAGCCCAAAGCTCGTGTATCGGCTTGTAGAGCCCTTCATTGGCGCTCGGCACATACTCAAAACCACGGCCAAACGGATCGTCGTAACGGATGTTGGTCCAGTTAATGCCCAGCGCTGAATAGATGGTTGCTTCAATATCTTCAACCCGCACATCACGTCCTTCTGACCAACCGGAATCCACTGTAACGCGGCCAGCCTCGTCGGTCTCACCAATCACCTTGCCGCCCTTCACGCCGCCGCCGGCGAACATGCAGAACTGTTGCAGGTAATGATCGCGCCCACCTTGCATCGTAACCTTGCCAACGGTGCGACCGAATTCACCCATCATCACAATGAGGGTCTCCTGCAGCGAACCATTCGCTTTTAAATCTTTGATCAACTCTCCCACAGCAGGATCCAGTTGTCCCATCGCCATGCCATAGAGTCCAGAGTTAGCACCGGTGCGCGCTCCATTCAGCCCGTAGATGTTGCTGTGCATGTCCCAGCCACCAACCGTGACCTGAATGTAACGAGTGCCCTGATTCGATTCCAGCACTTGCTTCGCCGTTAGCAGCGCATTTCCAAACCCGCTATTTCCGTAGCGCATACTGTCTGCAGTGGAATATTTGAACGCCTTATCCACAGTCGGGTTGTACATCAGCCCACGTGCAGACCGGTAGAAATCCCCGTAATCATTCATCTGTTCACTGATCGGCGAATTCACTCGAAGGTTGCCATCAACAGCGTTCAGCAAGTTGTACTTGTCTTCAAACCGAACTTGCCCATCGGAGTTAGCAGTGTTCGGCAATCCATTAGCACTGGGTGCCATCTTGAATGGCTCATACGTTGCCGGCAGATATCCAGACCCCATGGCCCCATTGGAATTCAGTGCAAGGAAGGTTGGGAATTTCTGACTCAGTTGCCGCTCACCACGTTTTTCCGCAGCCACAATCGATCCAATATTCGGAGCAATATCTCCCAGCGCAGCAGTTGGGCTTCTGCCAATTTGCACCCAGGTTTGAGAAAGCGAATGCGCCGCCGCCCAAGCGCGCACGGACCGGACAATGGCCACTTCACCAAGCTGTGAACCAATGTTCGGCATCAGTCCCATGGGCCATAATGCTTTGCCCACCATTGTTGGATTAAAGTCCTTCGGGGTGGTGCCGTCCAGAAACTTCAGATCAAACGTATCAGTGTGGCTGGGCGCGCCCGCCAGCAGAATGAAGATCACGTTCTTCGCCGTGTTCTTGGTCTGCACAGGGGACGATTTGATCACCTGACCCTGCAAATCTCTTGATAGGCAGGACGCCGTGACACCCGCACCCACAAGGTTGAAAAAGTTCCGTCGGCTATAATTCGGCCGTGCGTAAAAAGGTGTGTGATTAGTGGGGTACTTCTCAATGATCTTGCGGAATTTTGTTTCTTGGTTGTTCATTTTGTCTTCTCCGGCTATCAATAATTGAAAAGAAAATCTACCTTGTTGTACAACGCCCACGTTAAGTTTTCAGCCGCAGCTAACCGGTTGCCCGATTTCAAAGCACTACTCGCCGCTGTCCGCTCAGCATCATTGGGAAGACGAGTTAGGACGGTCAAATACAATGTCGTCACCAGGTCATCGTCAGACAAATTGATGTTCTGCCGAACTATGCTGATATTTTGACCTACTGCCGCCGACTTCGTCCGGGTCATCACAAATGCCGAATTCATCATTGAAAGAGCTTGCTGATCGGACCCATCAGAACGCCGCTCGTTTTCGTCACGGTCACCGCGGAAGAACGAATCCATTAACCCCGCAATATCTGCCGATCGCAAATTTGGAGATGGCAGCTGCATGGCCCAAGGAATCGTGTTTCGCTTCGCTGCGTCTGTGGAATCAACTCCATACGTATAGCTGGTTGGCAAACCAGAAGTGGCCGCCAACGCATCAATAATTTCTTCAGGCCACAACCGTCTAACCAACTTCCGCGCATTCAGCGTCTCCCACGATGGGTTCCAAGTTCCGTTGTATCGCGAAGACATCTGATAAGCGTCAGAGTTCACAATCTGGCGCTGTAAAGCCTTCAGATCATAACCTGAACTTACAAAATCTTGAGAAAGTTCCTTCAACAACTTAGCATTCGACGGTTGCAACGTCCAAGGTGCAGGTGGTGGATTATCTGGATCAAGCCGGGCTGGATCAAACATCTTCACCGGATCCACCAAACCACGCGAAAAAAACTCCTTCCACATGTAGTTCACCGATGCACGGGCAAATTGAAAATCGCTGGTCACCGACGCTGCTAGTACTTGCCGCAAATTCGGTGTAGTAGCAGGCACAACTGCGGTATTTCCGAAAGGATACTTAGGTGGCACAGCATTCATAGTGCCCACAGGAGCCCTCGATGGCCGATTCCCCGTCGTCGTGTTCAGCGCATAAGTGCGACCGCGAGTTGTCGTAACGTTCCAATAATAGGGTGAATTATTCACCGTTGGATCCGGTCTTACCAGCGCCATGTTCGTCGGTGCAAAAAATGCCGACATTCCCCAGGCTTCCATCCGTGTGGTGGTCTTGCCCCATAGCGACAGAGTGTCCAAATGTCCCCGTCCGTTGTGGCACATGATGCAGTTGAGTTGCGACATCCCCAGAAACGTCTCCGCCACGTTCGATGCCATCTGGTCGTACATATCTTGCGCTGGACCATTGGTCACTCGCCCGCCAATAATCCAATTCAATTCCCCTAGATTCCAGCTGTTGGTCCCTTCCGCCGAAATCAATTCGCGAGCAATCTGATCGTACGGCTTGTTCCCAGCCAGAGCAGATTTAGTGTAGTCGTAAAACGCCTGGCGTCCATTGGCATAGCGAATCAAACCGTTGAATTGCACGCGCTCAGAATTCTTGAACATGTCCCCAAAATACTGGGTCCACTTATCCACCCAGGCTTCGCTCGCCAGCAATTCATCAACATACTTCGCACGTTTATCAGCGGACGAATCGGCCACAAACGCCTTCACCCTGTCTACCTTGGGAACTCTGCCGGTCAGGTCCAAAGTCACACGGCGAATGAATTCATAGTCGTTGGTTTTGGCAGCGGGCTGAATGCCCTGCGCTTTCAGCACTCCAAAAATATTGTTGTCGATGGTTGTGCTTGAAGCCGTCGATTGCTGTCCGGAAGTACGGCTGCCACTTGGTACGAAGTTTGAAGTTTCCCCGGAGTACCCGATTTGCTCAACCACGCTTTCCGTCAACGCACTATATCGATGACGCTGAAGAGCACGCCCGTTGAGGCCCGCCTCTAAAGAAGTAGTCCTGTCTTTGCCAAAGTAACTGCACTCGGAATGTTCTAAATCCAGTGCCGGATGTTGCTTCCCAGTCTGGGCCCACGCAGACATTGCAGCGAGGACTCCTCCGATAATGAACGATTTTTTAGGATGCAAAGCGACTACTCCTTGTTTTGTAGGAACCCTATATTGATTCTATGTCGCTGAACCCGGTAAACACTACAGAGTTTCGATCTTAGAAAAAATATTTGTTGCCCCCTGTAACCAATTAGGGTTTTCGCTTATTTCCTTGATTTTGAACCTGAAAATGCCATTAGCTAGTACTTCAATACCACCTAGTACTCATCCTATTCATGAAGATTCGTTCAGACTCTTCACCTACTCAAGCAATTGAGGCTCATAACTATCCGGAGTTGGCAATTCCCGCGAATCTGGATGGCTATTCAAGAATCGTGCACAAGTATTCCATCGCAGCAGCGCATCGTCATTTCCATGAGGACGAATCGCCTCAGCTTTTTCATACCAACGCATAGCCTCCAAATACCATTCGTGAACAATCACGCTTGATCCGTATCCGCCCTGGTCAAACCGCGCCCGCGCTCTGCGCTCCCACAACATCCCCGTGAAGTACAAACGCTCGTAAGCATTGTCTATGTGCGTCACAGTTTCCATGGCGTCGTGAAAACGTCGTGGATCTTTTTCAAATTGGTCGGCCTGAGTAAGCAGCAACATGATGGTTGCTTGTTGATGTTCCGGAACAGCCTGCAATATGTCCAGGCAGATACTCTCCGCCTGAGCTGGCTCGTTCAGTAACCGGTACCGTTCCACTTTCAGCAACGCTGAAGGAACAGCTTCTGTGGATAGGAGCTTCAGTTCGAACACGGTCCCGCACCTCCCTCGACTTTATTACATGCTACTTGCCCGTAAACATCCGGAACAACTTCTTCAGCGGATCATAATACTCGTCGCAAACGCGTTCCTTCAAGGGAATAATCGCATTTTCAGTAATCGTGATCCCTTCAGGACACACCTGGCGGCAGCACGTTGTAATGTTGCAGTAGCCAATGCCATGATCCTGTTTCAAGTCGCTCAGCCGATCCTCAACGTCCAGTGGATGCATTTCCAGCGCCGCTGTATAAACCAAAAACCGGGGCCCTATGAATTGATCGTGCTTATCATGTTCGCGCAAAACGTGGCAAACATCCTGGCACAAATAACACTCAACGCATTTGCGGAATTCCTGAACACGGTCCACGTCAACTTGCTGCATTCGCCAAGTGCCATCGGCTGCATCTGGCTTGCGAGGCTTAAACTTTTTGATCTTTTTCTTAACTTCAAAGTTCCAGGAAACGTCCGTCACCAGGTCCTTGATTAACGGGAAGGCATGCATCGGCTCAACCTTCACTGGCTGATCTGTCGGCAACTCATTCATGCGAGTCATGCACATCAACCGCGGCATTCCATTAATTTCCGCCGAGCAGGAACCACACTTGCCCGCCTTGCAATTCCAACGCACAGCCATATCGTTAGCCTGTTCAGCCTGGATCTTGTGCACCACATCCAGCACCACCATGCCCTCGGAAACTTCGGTCTTGTATTCCTGAAACGCGCCGCCTTGACCGTTACTACGCCAGATTTGAAACGTCGCTTGGGCCATTACTTCATCTCCTCAATAATCTGTTTTAGTTCTGGCGTCAACTCACCAATTGGACGTTTCTCCACTGCCATGCCGCTATCGGTTTTCTTCACAACTAAATTGTACTTGCCCCATTCAGGATCTTTGCCCTGGAAGTCTTCACGGAATTGGGCCCCGCGGCTTTCCTGCCGTAGGATCGCGGCACGCGTAATCGCTTCGGAAACGGTCAATAGATGACGCAAATCCATTGCAGTATGCCAGCCATTGTTGTACATCCGATTGCCATCAATCCCAACATTTGCTTCGCGCACATGCAGTTTGTCAATCACTTCCAACGCCTGCTTCATTTCGCTTTCCATGCGCACAATGCCAACCAGTTCCTGCATCTTTTCCTGCAGTTCATATTGGATTTGATATGGCCCTTCACCCTTCGCGCCACGGTCAAACGCCGCCAAAGATCGCTTCGCCGCCACATCCACTTGCGCGGCATCCACCGGTTCATCCTTATGGCTGCGGGCAAATTCCGCTGCATATTGGCCCGCCCGTTTGCCGAACACCAACAAATCAGAAAGTGAATTTCCGCCCAATCGATTCGCCCCATGCAAACCAGCCGCACACTCCCCCGCCGCAAATAACCCTGGCACGGTAGACATCTGTGTATCGCCATCCACACGCACACCACCCATCATGTAATGCGTAGTGGGACCCACTTCCATCGGCACCTTCGTAATGTCGATGTCCGCCAGCTGCTTGAACTGGTGATACATACTGGGCAGCTTCTTTTTGATATGTTCTTCCGCTGTTGGAATATGCTGCTTAATCCAAGCTATGTCCAGGAAAACTCCACCATGCGGACTTCCCCGCCCCGCCTTCACTTCACGATTAATACACCGCGCCACGTGATCGCGAGTCAATAACTCAGGAGGACGCCGGGCATCTTTATCGCCCTGTGTGTAACGCCAACCCTCCTCTTCGCTGTCCGCAGTTTGATTTTTATAAAGGTCCGGAATATCGTCGAACATGAAGCGCTTGCCTTCACTGTTGCGCAGCACCCCGCCTTCTCCACGCACGCCCTCCGTTACCAGAATGCCGGCCACGCTGGGTGGCCACACCATGCCCGTTGGATGGAATTGCACAAACTCCATATCCATCAGTTCGGCCCCAGCATGATAGGCCAACGAATGCCCGTCACCGGTATACTCCCAACTGTTGGAACTAACCTTAAAAGCCCGCCCTACTCCACCGGTGCAAAGCACCACAGCCTTCGCTTTCCAAAGCATGAAGTGGCCGCGCTCACGGTCATATCCAAAGGCTCCGGTAACCCGCCCACCGCTGGTTAGTAGCGTAAGAATGGTGCACTCCATGTGCACTTCCATACCCTGATGAATGCCATGATCCTGCAGCGTACGGATCATCTCAAGCCCTGTCCTGTCCCCCACGTGTGCCAACCGCGGATAGCGATGGCCGCCAAAATTGCGCTGCAAAATTTTGCCGTCTTTCGTGCGATCAAACAGCGCACCCCAAGCTTCCAACTCCCGCACCCGATCCGGTGCTTCCCTTGCGTGATGAGCCGCCATCACCGGATTATTCAAATACTGCCCGCCGCGCATTGTGTCGGAAAAATGGACTTTCCAATTGTCGCGATCATCCACATTGGCCATTGCAGCCGCCACGCCACCCTCGGCCATAACAGTGTGTGCTTTGCCCAAAAGCGATTTAGTGACAACGCCCACCGTCACGCCACTTGAAGCAGCTTCAATGGCTGCTCGCAATCCAGCTCCACCGGCTCCAACAATCAGTACATCGTAAGAATATTCACGATACTCGGCCATTAAAAAATTCTCCAATCAGACCAGATTCCCATGGAGCAAAGACGGACATAAACATCAGTGAACGCCACTGAAAACAGGCTGCACCATGCCCATTGCTTGTGTTTGACGTTCAGGCAACTAACGCATTCATAGGCCTTCTGGCGGGTCGGATGTTGAGAAATTGAATCCAGATATCCGCCAACAATGTGGCGCAATGAGTGGCAACCAAGTGCGTAGCTCGATAGCAGGAAAACATTCACTGTCATGATGATCGTTCCAAGTCCAATCCCAAAATGCGTTCCCATTGCATCGGTAAACCACATGGCTTTCCAAACATCGTAGGCCAGCATGATGATGAACAGAATCGCAATGTACATTAAGTAGCGATGAACATTCTGCAGGATGAGTGGAAACGAATTTTCACCTCGATATCCGCTACGCGGTTCACTAACTGCGCAAGCCGGCGGATCCTGCCAGTGCGATTTGTAATAAACTCCGCGATAGTAATAACAAGTGAAGCGGAACAAACCAGGAGCCCACAAAATCAGCAATGCCGGAGAGAACGGCACCCAGGAAGGAATCCAGGCCGGCGGCTTTCCCAAAATGGCATGTTCTGAATAACCAAAAATCTCTGGAGAATAGAACGGGGAAAGATAAGGACCATGCGTGTAATGGTTGCCTTGAAACGCCGCCCATGTCGCATAAATGATGAAAGCCGTGAAGCCAATAAATACCAAACCAGATTCATACCACCAACGATCGCTGCGCGATGTGGTTCCAAATTTCCCATTTTTCCAAGTAACTTCGGCGCCTGCCATTCTGAATCGGCCTCCCTCAAGTTGAGCGGTGATTGACTAGGGTATCGCAATGGCGTCGAGGGGTTCAAGTTCTATTCGTTAAATCGGTACTTTCAAATTTGATATGCTTCCATAAATTGAGTTGACCTATCAAACGGGAATAAAGGGACTTCACCCAAAAGTGTCTAAAAATATAACCAGACGAAATTTCCTTGGCTTGCTTGCGGCCGCACCAGCATTCTCAGCAACCGCCGATCGCCCCAACATCATCCTCTGCATGGGCGATGATCACGGGTGGAATGAGACCGCCTATAACGGCCATCCCCATTTGAAAACACCAGTGCTTGACGATATGGCCGCCACCGGACTCCGATTGGACCGCTTCTATTCTGCCCATCCCAATTGCTCCCCAACTCGCGGCAGCATCATGACCGGCCGTCATCCAAATCGCTATGGAACATTCGCCCCCGGATGGTCCATTCGTCCTGAAGAAATCACCATTGCTCAATTGCTCAGCAAATCCGGCTATCAATGCGGACACTTCGGCAAATGGCACTTAGGTCCAGTCAAAGCAGATTCCCCAACCAATCCCGGCGCCATGGGTTTCCATGAATGGCTTTCGCACGATAATTTCTTTGAGCTCGATCCAATTCTTTCCCGCAATGGTGGTCCCGTTCAAAAGCACCTCGGCGAAAGTTCAGAAATAGTCATCCGTGAGGCTCTTCAATTCATCAACAAGGCGAAGCGTGATGGCCGCCCCTCGTTCACCGTAGTGTGGTTTGGTTCCCCTCACGAACCCTATTTTGGAACGGAGCCATACCTTTCCATGTACAAGCATCTGGCCGACCCAATCCGCTCCCGCCTGGCTGAAATTAGTGCCATGGATTTCGCCATTGGTCAATTGCGAGACGGACTTCGAAAAGCTGGCCTCCGCGACAACACTCTACTTTGGTATTGCGGTGATAACGGCGTCCCCCCTGAAGGCCGGCTAACCACTCCGTATCGTGGAGCAAAGGGAAAAGTATACGAAGGTGGCATCCGGGTGCCTGGGATAATCGAATGGCCTGCGCGGCTCAAGCCGGCCAAATCCAGCGTTCCCGCAGTAACAACCGACATGCTGCCCACGTTATGCGAAATCACGGGCACGGCCTTGCCCAAACGCCCGCTGGACGGAATCAGCTTGAAGCCGCTGATGGATGGCAAAATGAGAGAACGCCCCACGCCCATCTTCTTCTGGGAGTTCGATAGCAGCCGCGAAATAAAGCGCAACCCGCCACCATACATTCAAGCCGGGCTTCAGGGAGGAACCACACCAACTGCTAAGTTGATGGCTGGCAAATACACGCGCAGTTTTAGAAACTTCAAACACCCAAAGATCGAACCATCCGATTCCGAAGGTCCCGCAGCAGCGCTTGGAAATCGTCACAAGCTGGTCGTTGACGCAAGCCCCAATGCCGGATTGGAATTATTTGATCTGGATCAGGACCGCGCCGAAACCAAGAACCTTGCCGCCGTGAATGGACAATTAACCGCAAAGATGGAGAGCGAATTGCGGGCCTGGCAAAAATCCGTGCTCAACAGCCTTACCGGCGCCGACTACCCGAAACTCTAATCAAGGAGCCAGTATGAAAACACCTACCCTTCGATATTCCCCACTAGCCTGCTTCCTATTGCTCTTTTCCGCAATAAGCTTGCCAACCCTGGCCCAGGAATCGCGCGGCGGCATTCAAGGCCGTGTGGTCGATCCTTCTGAAGCTCCCGTTGCTGGTGCCACTGTCTTGGTGGAAAACAAAGATACAGGCACCACCGCCAAAGTGTTGACCAATTCCACAGGCCACTACGAAGCCATCCTTCTGCTTCCAGGCAACTACCGCGTCACTGTTGAGTACAGTGGGTTCAAAAAATCCATCCGCAACGGCATCATCCTCCCTCTCAGCACGCGCCTTGAAGTTGATTTGAAACTGGAGATCGGCGCAGTGGCCGATGCCGTTACTGTCTCCGGCGAGGCTCCCATGCTCGACACCAATAGCGCATCAAGCGGCTTGGTCTTGGACAACCGCAGCGTAATGGATTTGCCCGTTATCGCCAACAACATTATGGTGATGGTGAAGATGACGCCTGGCGTTCAAACCAGCGGCGTAAATGATTACCTTGGTCCTCACTCAAATGTAGGCGCTTCTGATTATAGAGTTGCCGGTGGCGTAGGTGGCAATGAATGGTCCATCGACGGCGTCCCCAACAATGGAGCAAGCCGCCGCAGTGCTTATTTGCCAGTGGCCGACACCATTCAGGAAATGAAAGTGGAGACCTTCAGTTTCGATGCTTCAACCGGCCACAATACCGGCGTCAGCGTAACCATGATGACCAAAGGTGGCACCAATCAGTTCCACGGAACTCTTACTGAACAGCATTGGCAGCAGCGCTGGCACGGCACGCCGTTCTTCACCAAGCAGCGTTACTATCGCAACATCGCTGCGGCCGAAGCAGCGGGCAACACTACACTGGCAAATTCCTTGCGCTCACAGGATAAGCAGGCTACTGGACGCTCCAATAACTACACCGGCACCATTGGCGGACCTGTCAAAATTCCCAAACTCTTCAACGGCAAAGACAAACTTTTCTTCTTCTTCAGCTATCAGGGCAACAAAGATCAAGTAGCCGATTTGCCCGATCGCCTCAATAAAACCATCCCCACATCGAATGATCGAAAGGGTGACTTTTCCCGTTTCCTGGGCGTCAACGCAGGGCTCTACCAGTTGTACGATCCTCTCAGTGTTCGCCCTGATCCCGCTCGTCCAACACACTTCATTCGCGATCCCATTCCTGGTAACATACTGGCCTCCTCCCGCATCGTCAACCCAGCTGCTGCGTTTTACACTAAGTTACTTCCCAATCCAAATAACGATGTTGATTTAAGGCGCGAACCAACCAATAACTTTCTTGCACTCACAACTCCCTTGCTGCGTGATTACTACGCCTACAGCAATCGCATTGATTATCAACTCTCCAGCCGCCACCGCTTCTTTGGCCGCTGGAGCTATAACGATTGGATCAATAACGCCAACGATTGGATGTACGATACCGTCCGTGGCTTTCAGGCCGATAACGGGATTCGCTCCAACCTCGGCGCAACGGTGGATTGGGTCTACACTGCCAATTCATCCACCATCCTCGACGTTTCCGTGTCCCTCAATAACTACCGCGAAGGTTCCGCCGCCGTGGTAGCCCGTCAATTCAAACCAACAGATGCCGGACTGCCCGCCTATCTCGACGCCAAAGCCGGTGCCCTCACAATCCTGCCGCAAATGTCCTTCGCTGGCTATGAGTCAATCAGTTTCAATTACCCTACCGAAACCAAATACCGCACTGCAGCCAGTAAATTTGATTTAACTCATATTCGCGGCTATCACACTTTCCGCGCTGGATCCGACATTCGCGGACAGTTTCGCACTGGCGGAGCAGGCGGCAACACGTCCGGCTCCTTCGCTTTCGATAATCAATACACCCGCCGCTACGAAGATAACTTCACCCCCGCAGGCAATTTGGCGCACAGCTGGGCTGCTTTCCTCATGGGGATCCCCAGTTCCGCAACCGTAGCAACCACCGACAGCTACGCCACGTTCAACCCTTACTACAGTTGGTTCGCTCAAGACCAATGGCGCATCACTCCAAAGTTCAGCCTCAACGGCGGTCTCCGGATCGAGTATGAAAAAGGACCAACCGAGCGCTACAACCGCGCCATCGGATACTTAGATCCCACCGCGAAACTCCCCATCACCGATGCGGCTCAAGCAGCTTACGCTCGCAACCCAATCACGGAACTAGCGGCAGCGGATTTCAAAGTTCAAGGCGGTTCCATTTATCCCGGCTCAGGCAACAGTTCGCGCCAATTGTGGGGCAACGAATTAATGTGGCTTCCACGTGTCGGCGTAGCGTACCAACTCCGCCCGAAAACAGTTTTCCGTGCCGGATATGGTCTTTACTACGACACCATCAATGTTCTCAATGAGGCACCGGATCAAACCGGCTTCAGCCGCGCAACCTCAACCATATTCACCAATGATTTCGGCGTCAACTGGCTTGCAGGCGACCCTCGCCGCGGCATCTCCCCGATGAGTGATCCATTTCCGGTACGTCCGAACGGCACAAGATTCGATACTCCAACCCGCGATGCTTTAGGCCTCATGGCTCGCGCCGGCCGCGGCTGGACTTACAGCTTGTACGACGTGAAGCACGCTCGCCAACAGCGTTGGCGTTTCGGCGTGCAGCATCAATTCGGATCGGATTGGTTGGTTGACGCAGCTTACTCCGGCTCCTATTCAGACCGCGTGCCGGTCAATCTCCCGCTATCTCCATTGGCCGAAAAGTATTGGGCCAGTGGATCGGTTCGGGATAACAACATTGCCAATAACCTGAACGGAAACGTTACCAATCCCTTTGCCATTGGTAACTTCAGCAGCCTGGCAACTTCCTCACCACTCATCTATCAGGACCTCACCACGCAGGGCTTTTTCACAAGCCCAACTATTCGCAAGAACCAGTTGCTCCGTGCATTTCCACAACTCAACTCCGTCACCCAGCGCTTAACTCCGGTTGGTCAATCGAAAACCCAGGAATTCTCCGTTCAAGTTCAGAAGCGCTTTTCTAAGGGCTTCAATATGAACTTCAACTATGTTCGACAAAATGCCAGGCAACGCACGGCGTTTCTCAATGAATTCGA
>JAYUSZ010000042.1:0-5992 GCA_043755435.1 Bryobacterales bacterium
CAAACAGGATTCGTGGAACAAGGCCTATACGCCGTCGCGTTTCATCCAAAGTTCAAGCAGAACGGCTATTTCTATGTCCACTATTCTTCGCTGCCATTCAACGGCGCAGGTGTTGTGGTTCGCTTTCAAGTTGACCCTGCCAATCCAAACGTGATGACGCCGGAGCGCACCAACAAAACGGCCAAAGTGATTCTGCGCATGGAGCGTCCTTATTACAACCACAACGGCGGCCAGATTGAATTCGGCCCCGATGGATACTTATACATTGCCAGCGGCGATGGTGGTTGGGAAGGCGATCCGTATGGATCGGGTCAGGATCTTACTGTGTTGTTCGGCAAAATGCTGCGCATTGATGTGAACACGGAGGATGACGATCAAATCGCTTACAAAATTCCTCCTACCAATCCGTTTGTGCAGGCTCGTAAAGAAAGGCTGATGGTGCTGTTCGGCGTTAGCGAACTGGAGTTTTCTAAGATTAAGCCACGCGCTCGTCCTGAAATCTGGTCCTATGGCTTACGCAATCCTTATGAGTTCTCCTTCGATCTGAAGACCGGTGACATGTATATGGCCGACGTCGGCCAAAATCATTGGGAAGAGATCGATTTCCAACCCGCAGCAAGCAAAGGAGGCGAAAACTATGGATGGAACTTCAACATGGGCAGTTGGTGTTTCCCCATGACTGGGCCTGATGATAAGTGTCCGCAAGTTGGTTTGCTACCAGCAGGTGAATATCCGCACGAAAATCCGTATCCAGGCGCAGCACCTTTGAAAGATGGCCATGGTTGTTCCATTGAAGGCTTGGGTGTGGCGAATTACGGTGGCATGAAAGGTGTTTATCTGGTTGGCGATTGGTGCTCTGGCCGCGTCTTCGGCATGGGCTGGGATGGCAGCAAATGGCAGTTACAAGAGATGTTACATACTAACTTGCAGTTCACTGCCGGCGGCTACGATGAACAAGGCAATGTCTATGCGGTGAACTGTAACTGCTTCTATACTTCCGACAAAGGACCAATGGCGAATCCTCCAGGTGCCTTATGGAAAATCGTAGCGTCGAACAACGTTCCCGCAGGTTCAGAAACGGCTCGCGTGGTTACTGAAATCAGCCAGGCCGGCGGCGCTGCTGCTTCCAACGCCGATGGCTCGGTTGCTTTCCAAAGCGTTTTGGACAACAAGCCTCTGAAGATTGTGCCTATGGCCGGGGAGCGGGTCAGCGCGCAGGCCACTCAATTCCAGAAGACCGGCGTGAATCCGTACAAAGGCAATACCGCTGCGGCAACTGCAGGCAAAGCGGTCTATCAACAATGGTGCGCAGCTTGCCACTTGGCTGACGGCACAGGGCGCATCGGCTCCAACCTTGTGGATAATAACTATACTTATCCTCGCGTCAAGACCGACGTGGGAACATTTGAGGCAATCTATGGCGGTGCCAGTGGAGCAATGCAATCCTTTGGTGGTCGCGTAAGTCAGGACGATATCTTGAAAATCATGACTTACATTGAGTCGATAAAAAAGAAGTGATGCCAATTCAGCAGGAAAGCACCGCTTCCGTGCTGTTACCGTTACAGAGGCGCGACCGTAAGGGAGAGGTCCTCAATATAAGCTGCATTTCACGATTATGGCTTCCAACTGCCGTTTTTGGGATTAACGCGCGGATGCTTAGCGCTAAGTAGTTCGCCAACTACCACCGCCCCTAATTCACGTCCTCAGGATGCAGTTGTGTAGATCGCGGGGGTGCATGCCAGAGAATTCGTCAAATGCCTACTGCCCCAACTCATGACAGACATTGCATCGGACAGTGGCATGGTTATCTCGATGGCATTCAACACAACTGAACATCTTCAGTGGGCGTTCCACTGCAAGCACATCCTTCGCCGCAACATCGCCATGGCAAGCGGAACACTCCACCTTGTGCTTGGCGTGACTGAACGAAATGAAGTCCGGTAGTTGATACACACGTTTGGATGGAATTTTTCCAGGTTCAGATTCTGTATGGCACACTTTGCATTTGCTCGAAGCAGGGAAGCGTGCTGCCTCTCCTGTTCCGTCATGGCATTCCGTACACTTCTGTTTTAGAGGGGCATGCTTTTTGTGGCTGAACGGAACTGCGTCCGCCGCCAGATAACTGGCACAAACCAACACTAAAGCGGTGAAAAGGAAAATTCGTTGCCGCATCACACAGCTACTAATATAAACCGGCCAGAGGTTTACTGAACAGTCAGACCGGTCAACTCAGGCTTTGGCAGTGCTTGTGATGGTTCCACGTCAATAGCTTCCACTAACTGGCGTGGATCAAACATATACTGCGGTTGGAACCGACGGGCATTCCACTTTTTCTTATCCTCAAATTCCACACCCAGGAAGTAGCCGATTTCACGATAGACACAATACTTCACTTCGCCAACCAGTTCCCCGTCCGGGTAGGCAATTTCCACCGAAGTGCCTAGCGGCAGCTCCTCATCCACCTGCAGACAAGCGCCTGAGGCCGAAATATCTTCCAGGTTTGCTATGGTCTTTCGTGAAGTGCCAAGTTTGTCTTGCCACTTCACGTCAACCAGATCTGCACACATCATTCTTGGCTCAATCCGCCGCTCGCTCATACATGTACTATCGGGTTTCATTCCTGGAACGTTTAGCAATGGAAAGCATGAAAAAGACCCTAAACCTTTGTAGTTTTATCTTAGATCTTCTGGGCTATGAGGTTCTTGACCCACTGGGAAATGTCGTTGGTCACATAATCCGGAACATGCCCGGGACGCATATATTCAGCTGGTTTGGACTTCCCCTCGCCTTCCAGAAATAGGTGGTTCAGGTTTGGGTAGCTCTTCAAAACAACCTTATCCTGCCCGCCAATCCCAGCCTTCCAATTTGCAAAATCTTCCATGGTTACCTGGTAGTCCCGCTCCCCCTGCAGTACCATTATTGGCAAAGTCAGCTTCTTTGCAACCGGCAAGGCAAGTGCCGAATCCACCTCCTGCCAATAGTAGCCAGGGGCGCCCAACACGTTTTTCTCTGCACTTTCCGCAGTAATGTTCTTCAGCTTTTCCACTTCCGCCAACTGAGTTTCCAGCGCCTTCACTCCCGGATTCAGCGTCATGATATATTTCGTTTGCTCCGCCGCCAGAGTCGATGCGGGACGCGTTGGGCCAGCCAGGATCACAATACCCGCCAATTTTCCGTCTTCCTTCGCCATCTGCGGTGCCAGTTGTCCGCCCAGGCTGTGGCCCAAAATGACGATTCGTGCCGGGTCTATTTTCGCGGTACCGCGCAGAAGCGCCACAGCGTTCAGCGCATCCTCAGTTACTTCCTGCTTCAGGGTGATTTTCTCGCCATAAGACTGTCTTCCGTATTTCTTAGTCCGCTTGTCGTAGCGCAGCACCGCTACTCCCTGCTGAGCCAACCCCCAGGCCAGGTCACGATAAGGAGTGTTCGGTCCCATGGTTAAGTCCCGATCCGCCGGTCCTGAACCGTGCACAATCACAACGGCTGGAAATGGGCCATCGCCCTTCGGCCAGGAAAGAGTGCCCGGCATTTCAAAGGTATCGGTCTTCACCACCACCTGTTCTTCCTTCACTGGACTCACCATTGGAATAGGCCGCATGGGCCTGACGTTGAAACTGCTCACTTTGCCATCGGTATCAATGGCCACGCTGATGTCCACCGCCCCGTTTTCAAATTCAGCGGGGTAAATGAACATGTCTAGCGCACCAACAGCCTCAGCCCGGCCCTCGCTTAAGTACTTCTTGAAGGAGCCCAGTTGCTTCAACCCTGGTTCAATGCGGGCCTTCAGCGTGGCCTCTGGCAAAACTTTTTGTTGCTGCTCATTGAAGCGGGCGAATAGCTTGGCAAGCTGGCCGGCAACCAGATCGTCAGCCGCAGCTTTGGCGGCAACTCGCTTGGGATCAGCTTTCGGTTGGGCGCTGGCGGTGGCCAGACTTAGAAGGATTAACAATAAAATGCGCATCGTGGGTTTCTCTTGGCTGATAAACCAGCCTTACCTAATAGAATACGAAACTCGCCAATCGACCGGAAGTCAATTTCTGGATTGCCCGGCATTGTCCAAATGGAACAAGGCTCTTTGCACGCAGTAACGCACTATGCCACTTTTATCCTTTGCCAGTTCCGTGATCCTCGAAATCTGATCCTTTGATCCACGCACTCCGATGGCATAAGCGGCATTAGCGCGCACTCTGTCCACAGGGTCACTTAGCAGAGCTGAGACTTGTTCAAATGGGAAGTCTTCGTTACGCCGGCAAATCAAAATGATCGCAGCTGCCCGGCGGTCTGAATCTTCGTCACGCAGCATTCCGATGAGCACATCGCCTGGGTTGGAAATCTCTTTGTTCCAATCGCCGCTGATTAGTTTATTGGTTTCACCGCGCAGATGAGCCGCTTTACCCTTAGAGCGAAGTTGTTGGTGTATTTGTTCAAAACTGGGATCGATGGTCGCCAGCGAAGCCGCAGCCATCCAGCGATCTTGGATATCCGCCGTCGAGTGGATTAACTCATCGAGTATCTTGCGGGTTTCAGAATTATTGAATTGAACCAGCGCCTCAACAGCAAGGTTCGCGTACCCACCCAACAGCAGACGCTTCAAAGTGGGCAAGGCGCGCAAGTCCGCCAATGATGCTAAGGCCAAGAAACCTTCCTTGACCCTCCAATAATGTGCTGAGCTACGATCCGGCTTCAGCGCATTTAGCCAATTCAGAATCGCAGTGCCCGCATCACTACTGTGCGTATTTCCAAGCCCCTGCAGAGCTGCAATCTGCTCTTCGATTGTATCCGACAGAAGAAACGGAACAAGTTTCGGAACTGCGGCCTGGCCGAACGCTGCAATCGCCAACTGCAAATTCCGCCTAAATGCGGTCCGGTGATTCCTGTTACTCCATTGTTCGTCGTTGAAGACTTCAATGAAGGCATTGAGCATGCAGGGATGATTGATCTTCGAAACGACACGTAAGGCAAAACGGCTGCGCCGTTCCAGAAACCAGTCGACTAGCCTTGAAATAATCGCCAGGTCAGGTGCTTGAGCCAGTTGCAGGCCAGCGGCGTATTGAGCACACGTATCCGGGTGGTTCAGCATTCGCAACAGACTGCTGGTGCTTCGTCTGCCCATCGACGCAAAGCGCCGACGCCAAGCTGCGTCCAACACCGGCTCGGTTCTCGTCGATTGCATGGGAACAAACGTTCGCATCTGGGCGCGGCGGCCGCTGTGCCATTCGTCGAGCCATAAATCGGGAATCATGTCACGAAGAGGTTTGTAGGATCGTGTTTCCTCCTCTGACTCCTTGTAGCGGACGCGCACGCCTACAGGAAGCGACTTCCAGTAGGTTGGCTTCCAATGCCGAATGGAACGCCGCTTCTCCGATCCAGGGACACTTCTTCTCGACCACGCAAGATAGACATCAACCATTTCGGCATTCGTACACTCAATGCCTGCATCGGCAAAATACTTGACATGGTAGCTCCAATCAAACTGCGCCATGCTCTCCCATCGCGCACCGCCTTGAGGGGTTAAGCCATACGCAAGATCCAGGGCACCGCAAAGTGCCGCATCGATTTCTTCGCGAGTTGGCACAAACATTGGATGACGCTTTTGTTGGGCCTGCCTCCACGCTCGCCTAACAGCCAAATCTCCGCAGCAGGTCAGATTGTACAGGGTCTCCAGCAGTTCGTCGCGACTGAATTTAGGGTCAGGCCTGTTTACGACTTCGCCAAGGTTCGGTAAATCGAAGGTCGAAAACTTTTCATGGTACTCGTAAGCGATCGAGAGGATAAAGAATTCAAGCTCTGGGTGAGCCAATAGGAAGAATCCACCGTTGGATGGGGCAGGAGGATCAATGCCCACTTAAATTACTATACTCAGTATTACACAGAAAAAAACAAGGGGAGCGGGAAATCGAATCTCCGCCCCCCCTCTATTCAAGCTATTGCTGATTCAACCCCCCAGCCCTGCACGACCGGCAGATGCCGAATGTGCTGCCATTGCCCACAA
>JAYUSZ010000043.1:0-41661 GCA_043755435.1 Bryobacterales bacterium
TGCAGACGTTGGTTGATTTCGATAAGGATCTTTCCGGCAATTTTGGTTTCTTCTGGACTCAATTCCAGAGACCGGAAAAATTCCATTGCCTCGGCAATGTTCATCTTCGAAAGGTCGGCCAAATTGAAGCTGCCGATGCGAACGTTCAGAGCATCCTTGCGAAGGCGGGACCCATGGCAATCTCCGCATTCCGAATGACCTCGAAACCGGCTAAGGAAAACGCGCACGTGGACTTTGTATTTCTTAGCTTCAACGGCTGGAAAGAAGACCTTTCGAATATAGTCCTGAGTAACTTTCTTTTCAGTCGGATTTAGTTCAGCATAGGGCACGTCGAAACGGACTTTGCCTTTACGGTCGTTTTTGAAATCGCGGAGCCAGGAACGGTAGGAGTCTCTGTTCCACGAAGCAACAGCACCGGCACCGATGGAAAGTGACGTGTCGGGAATGATCAGTTCATTGTCGTAATCGACAACATTGCCAAACCCCTGGCAAAGTGCGCATGCGCCGAACGGACTGTTGAAACTGAACATGCGCGGTTCCGGTTCGGCTAAGGAAAGGTTGCAAGGTTTACAGGAGAACTTTTCGTTAAATCTTAGTTGCGATGGTTCGGGAACACCGGCTTGTTCGAAAATCACTTCGCCTGCTTCGCGATAGCAGATCTCAACCGTATCCACCAGGCGAGAGTGCAGGTCGGGCCGAATGGCAAGACGATCCACCAGGATGAACAGCGGCAGATCGAAGTTGATTTCCATCAACGATTCCGGTGCTGAGAACTCGTAAGTGTTTCCGGCTTGAAATAACCGATTGAAACCACGAGCGCGCAGACCCATCAAATGGTCGCGCATAATGGCTTGGTCTGGATGCTCGCCGACCGGGAACAGGGCATACCAGCGGGAACCTTCCTGCTGCTGCAACATCACTGCAGCGATTTGGTCCACCGTATCTTTCAGGACGCGGTTGCCGCACTGCGGACAATAGGTGCGTCCGGCACGGGCATAGAGCAGGCGTAGAAAATCGTAGATTTCAGTTGAAGTGGCAACAGTGGAGCGGGGGTTGCGAGTAGTGTTTTTCTGGCGAATGGCGATGGGCGGGGCGATGCCGGAAATTTCATCGACGGCGGGCTTTTCCATGCGATCGAGAAACTGCCTGGCATAAGCGGACAGCGATTCCACATAACGCCGCTGCCCTTCGGCATAGATAGTGTCGAACACCAGCGACGATTTCCCGGAGCCAGAGACACCGGTGATCACCGTAAGTTTGTTGTGCGGCAGCGAAAGAGACAAGTTTTTTAAGTTGTGGACTTTCGCGCCACGGATGACAATAGATTCTTCCAAGGGGATAACTTCATTATATGAGAGCGAAGGTCGGAAGCTTAGGAAGATCCAGGATTTCTAAGCTGTTGGGGGCTTGGTATGATGCCAATGCGCGGCGGTTGCCTTGGCGCTCCACGCGCGATCCATACGCAATTCTGGTTTCGGAAATCATGCTGCAGCAAACCCGTGTGGCGGCGGTGATCCCCTACTATGAAGCGTTTTTAAGTAAATTTCCTACCATCGAGCACCTTGCCTCCGCATCAGAAGGGGTACTGCTGACCGCTTGGAGCGGCCTTGGCTATTATTCAAGAGCGCGGAATTTGCAGAAGGCGGCAAAAATGATTGTGGAGGCGGGGGCTTTTCCGAAATCCTACGACCAGATCAGAGAGTTGTCAGGGGTTGGTGATTACACCGCCGCCGCAGTCGGCAGCATTGCTTTTGGCTTGCCGCATGCGGCGGTGGATGGAAATGTGATTCGGGTAACCAGCAGGCTTTCTGCGGAACAGGGAGATGTTGGCTCGAGTGTTGTACGTCAGAGGCTGAGTGAGATGGCTGACCAGTTATTGGACCGTAGGAATCCGGGCCGGCATAACCAAGCAATGATGGAACTGGGTGCCACCATTTGTTTACCGCGCGATCCCAAGTGTGGCGAATGTCCGGTGGAGATGTCTTGCAAGGCTCGGGCCGAAGGGCTGGAACGGCAACTGCCGTTGAAACAAAAAAAGACTTTAATGTTACGAGTTGAACGGCGACTGCTTTTGGTGGCGAAGAAAGGTAAGATATTGTTATGGCAGCGGCCTGCTTCCTCGAAGAAGATGGCCAACTTTTGGGAATTGCCCGAAGCGGGGATGCTACCGGGCGCGGTTGAAGGGGAACGTTTAGGGGAATTCCGTCATTCCATCACCAATCATCTGTACCGTTTTGAATTGGTGCGTGCGTCATTGAGGGAGATTCCGAAAGGGTTTCTGTTAATAAATTGTAACGATTTAGCGTTAATGCCATTGTCAACTACCACACGCAAGGCATTGGAACATTTAACACTTGAAACATTATAGATAAGTTGTGAACTCTCCCAATAAACCACTTGCGGGGGATCAAGTTTTGATTACACTGGAAAGGATCTTGGCTATGGCTAGAAATACAAGAATTCAATTTGGGAAAGTTGCGGCGCTGTTGTTGAGCTTACCGCTATTGGTCTGGGCGTTCTCATCAGGCCCTGATGCTAAGAGCACTGCTGCTCCTGGAGATAATTCTCCATTGTCCTGCGCTGCGGCTGGCTGCCATACGGGCACGGCTTTGAATGCTGGGGGTGGAAATGTTGCTTTGACGTTTCCTGGTGGATTGACTTACACACCTGGCCAGAAGATTCGGGTTCGCGTAACGATCACCGACGCGACGGCGAGAGTTTACGGCTTCCAAGCGACGGCAAGATTGGCCTCGAATGAAGCTCGTGGACAGGCTGGCACGTTCACCAAGATTTCGAACGACTACGACATTCTATGCGAAAGCGGAGCACTACGGTCAACGTCGACGAATGCTTGCCCCGCGACGGCCCCGCTAGAATTCATTGAGCACAATACACCGAACCGAACCAGCAACTTCTTTGAATTTGATTGGACTGCTCCAGCTACAGACTTAGGTGCTGTGAAGTTCTACGTGTCGGGCAATGCAGCTAATGGCAATGGGGCTGTGACCGGCGACAAAATTTACACAACTTCTGCAACGCTTACAGTTGGTGGTGGCGGCCCGGCGAAACCTACCATTTCTGGAGTATCCAACGGTGCCAGCTTCGCTGCCGGTATCGTCTCCGGATCTTGGACAACTTTGACCGGTAAGTTTGGAACCTCATCGAACCGAACATGGGACGCAGCCAGAGAGATTGTGAATGGCAAGTTGCCTTTGAGTCTTGATGGCATCAGCGTGAAGATCAATAATAAAGACGCTGCTGTCTACTTTATAAGTGATGGCCAGTTGAACGTGCAGGCTCCAACCGATTCGGCGTTAGGACCGGTCGCGGTTACTGTGACAACGGCTGCAGGAACCAGCGATCCGTTCACTGCGAACCTGATTGCTGAACAGCCGGGCTTCTTCATGTTCCCGCAAAACTATGTGGCAGCTGTCCGTTCCGATGGTGTTTTCACTGCCAAGGCAAATTTGTTTGCCGGGCTTACTACTGTCCCTGCAAAACCGGGTGATGTGCTTTTGCTTTTCGGAACGGGCTTCGGCGCGACTAACCCAGCGGTGCCTGCGGGTGAAATTTTCGGCGGTGCCGCACGAACTACGCGTCCTGTCACCATCACAATTGGCGGCATCGATTCTCCCGTTGCTTTTGCCGGCATAACTGGTGCCGGTCTGTATCAATTCAACATAACGGTCCCGGCTGCTGTGCCGAACGGAGATCTGCCCATTGTGGCTACGATCAACGGTCAGCGCACGCAAACCGGAGCTTTAATTACAATCCTAAAACCATGACACCTAAAACACTCACTCGAACTGCACTCACCCTTTGGGCCTTCGCGGCCTTACCTAGCGCATTTGGCTTTTCAGGCGGTCCTCCGGCGTTCCGCGCCGGAGTTCCTGGAGACCAAGCGGGCGCAACCTGCACCGCGTGCCATAGAACCTTTGCCTTGAACCCCGATACCTTAGGGAAGGTAACTGTTACAACAACCGGCTACACTCCAGGAGTGAAGCAGATGGTGAAGGTAAGAGTGGAACACCCACAAGGGATGAAATGGGGCTTTCAATTGACCGCGCGGGCGGCAAGCAACGATCAGCAAATGGCTGGGTCGTTCACTGCCAGTGATAGCGTTCGAGTAATCTGCGGCATGGGCCCTCTACCGTGCGGTGGCCAAGTGGAATTCGCGACGCACAATTTGGCTTCCAATCGCGCTGGGACCCCGAATGGCGTTGAATGGGACGTGGAATGGACGCCGCCTGCAAATGAAATAGGGGATGTGATTTTCTATGTGGCTGGCAATGCTGCTGACAATAGCAGTTCAAACGCGGGGGACCGCATCTACACTTCGCAAACCCGAATCAAGGCTGGTGGGGCATGTACCCTAACTAGGAAGCCGACGCTGCGGAGCCTAACTAATGCTGGAAGTTTTTCCAGCACCCTGTCCCCCAACGCAATGGGCTCAGTGTTTGGGCTTGATTTTGAAGTGGCAGGCCGCAGCCGGATTGTTGGCAGCGGAGATTTTGTAGACGGTAAGTTCCCCAAGCAACTGGGCTGCGTGGCAGTGGAAATCGCTGGGCAACGGGCTCCGGTAACGTTTGTTCAAACCGATCAGATTAATTTCCAAGTTCCAACGGTTAATCAAACTGGGCCGGTTCCGGTAACCATTATTTTGAATCCGGGTCAACCGAATGAATTGAAATCGGATTTGGGAACTGTGACTATGGCAGCCTATTCACCAGCATTCTTTACGCTGAATGGCACCAGTATTGCGGCCTTATCGGCGGACGGAAGAGTGATCATCGCCAATTCGACCGTGGTGGCGAGCGGAGTTCCAGCAAAGCCCGGCGATGTGGTTACTCTTTACGGAACCGGATTCGGATATAGCAATCCCGTCTACCAGGCTGGCGAAATTCCAGATGGTGCGGCGCGGTTGCGTGATCCATTTACGATTTCGGTAGGTGGAACGCTGCTTGCTGCTGCGGACATTCTTTATGCTGGCTTGTCGCCCAATTCCATCAGTGGACTGTATCAGTTCAACGTGAAATTGCCGGCTACTCTGGCTGATGGGGATATTCCAATTGTGGTTACTATTGGCGGAGTTTCTTCGCAAGCTCGAGCCACGATTCCAGTAAAGCGATAAGTATCATTAGTAAAAAGCCTGTAAACGAAACGGGTGGGAACTATCCTAGTTCCCCCCGTTTACTTTTTCGGGATGAGTAAAGTCACATTCAGGGAAAAGAGATTTCCAAAAAGTCAACACATTGATTAGCAATTCTCCGTTGCTGGCGGCGAATCCGAAATCCTCCGTGCTTGTTTCGGCCCACTCTTCAATGCAAATTCCGTGTTTCAGACAAAGCTGCCCCAAACTGCGGCGGGCATCTTCGTGGGCAATGTGGACATTGGATCGAAAGGTTGCATACGCCGAGCGCTTCCAAATCTTCAATTCATTGAAAATCGGCGTTGGGCTACCGCCTTCGGCTTCAAGGACGCCGTGGCATTCTCCATCATGGAGAATAACGTCGTGATAGCGGTGATTGGAACCTGGAAGCGGAACGCTAGTGATTATGGACCGAGCAGGGTCGATGCGCTGACCCCATACCAGCACGGCATTCCCATGCGGATTTAAGCGCAGACATACTGGAGCCATTTCCATGGTCAACTCGCCCTGTCCTTCGGGAATGTTGAAGCCATAGCCGCGCCAAGCGCGGCGGGCCTCCGCCCAATTGTGCAGTGCCGTTGCTGCGAGGCCCAGGTTCCACAACGCTGCGTCCGATGGCCAACCTGATAGCGCCACTGCTTTCTGGTTGGATTGTAAGCTAACTTCCCAATCACCGGCTTGCCTTGCTATTAATCCTAAATGGAAATGTGGAGTTTCCCAGGACGGGGCAAGTCTTGCTGCTAATAGGAAGCTTCGAGTTGCGGAGTTCACGTCGCCTGCCGCATGCGCGCCGGTGCCTCGTAAAATCAGCCATTCTGCGGTCAACTTGCGCATCCTTCAATATTTTATCTAAGATACGTATCAGACGTCTGACTTAATCAACGGAATGCTATTTGCTGAAGAATTGCTGGAAGACGAGCACCTTTGGAAGGATTAATGCTTTCCACAAAACTTACACGTCCTTCGAGGTGAGCCCGGAAGTGAGGACGGGCTTCGCGGTTCTGGCTGTCAGGGCCGTACCGCACGCAGTTGGTGAGAATTGCCTTGAGGCGATGAAAGTCTTCGCGGTTTACATTCAAGTGTTGATTGGCCACAAGGCCTGCTAAATGTTGCCGGACGCCTTGCCGCATGATGCGCGTTTTGCGATGATTCACATTGAACCCTTCTTCCGTCAGGATAGCCGCGACGTGGGATGCAAAGCGCTGCGCGTTGCGATCGAAATCCCTACATCCAGAAAATGCCAGGTCGTCGGCGTATCGCGTGTACTCCGCGCCTACTGCATTCGCGAGTCCGTGCAGCCGGCAGTCTAGGCGGTGGGCAATTAGGTTCGCGAGTGAGGGGGAGGTTGGTGAGCCCTGCGGAAGATGGGGTTGCGCGTGCAACGCCTTGGCATCTTGCAACATTTGTGGAGCTGCTTCGATGCTGGCCCAGATTTCGCGAGGAGTGGCAGCGGTGCAGATACATCCAAGCAAGTCTGCGACCGATTCCGGATAACCCATAGTTCTAAAGAGAGTCTGGATTCTTGGGGCTGTTATTGATGGGAAGAAATCTCTCAGATCCATTCGCAGCACAATTTGCTGGCCCACGTGAGGACCCACGAAAGTGCGGATAGACCGGCTTTTGACGAAGCCATGGGCTGCCGAGTGCGGCGGAATCTTGTCGAGGATGGAGGTTAGAATTTGTCGCTGGATTGCCTTTAGCCGAGGTTTTGGTGCTTCAATCAAACGGATATGGCCGGATCGTTTGGAGAGTACCCGGTAATGATAGTGGCGAAGCTTAGGATTGCTGTGGGGGTGCCGCCCAAGATGCTTCGCATCAGCAAACCAATCCAGTTCGCTTGCGGATAATTGAAGCCATTCCGCCAGAGCATCAACCGACTCGATGGCAGGGATGTCCCAGGATTTCGCAGCGTCGAAGGGCTGCATTTGTTGCTGCCCGGGAAGCCAATTCGCAATCACGCCTAGCCTACTTCTTTTGTTGAAATAGGTGCGGCGAAAGTTTGGGTCCTCAAGCAGGAATTCAACCACGTCGCGATGCCGCGGTCTGGTCTTGCCGGAAAAAGATTGAATGTAACTGCGGATAACTGGGTCAAGCCAGCGAACTGGTTTTCCTAGAGTGCGCCGGGCACGGAGGGTGACTTGTTGTTGGCTTTGACTTCCGGCAAGGAAGGCTGTTGCCAAGACATTCACTAGCGATGGATTCCGCATATTCTTTGGCGGCGGATTCCAACGAGTCATACCATGCGTGACCGGATCTGCATGGAGTGCAGTGAAGGTCACGCGACGAAATGTCAGTTTTTCACAATCCCCTGGGGTAACCCCAGAGAGGCTCAACCGAACTCGAAAGCCCGATTAACACCCTGCTTAGAATCCACGCCGCCAGAAGAATTATATCAATCTTGCTTTTTGTGAAGATCACTTCAAATTGAGACTCACCCCATCCTGACTTTTTCCATTTCCAATTTTGAGGACCACTGACACGGCTTTGCCAGATACTGTGCTACCTGGAATTTTCGTATTCACCTGAAGAAGCCCATTCACCAAGCCTGGAGAGGGACCAGCATAGAGCACCTCTGCTTGTACGCCGCCAATCTCCACACTTAAAGCGGGGTTGATAGAAGTTGAGGGAGTAGTGGCAATGGAGCCATCGATCACTGGCGGACCGAACACTCCTTCACCGGTGGCATAGAAGATAAAGATCTGCCCTTTTTGGGCGGGGTTCTTGTCGTTATTCAAAAGTGCCTTCCCGGCAGTGTCCACAATAAATGATGCCGCTTGGCCGGTTCCATTTCCAGTTGTCGTAAAGATAGCGGGTCCCGTTGCTTTCACATCAACTGTCACTGGAAGCGACAAAATGCTGTTGTATTCAACTTGCAGCGTGGCAATGGCGCCGGATTGAAGCCCATAGGGGACAATCACGCTGACTTGCTTATCAGACGTGTAGAGTACCGGTGCAGGTATGTTTTGAAACAGGACTCGAGTGGTGGCAAGCGAGGTGCCAATGAGGGCCTGTGTGTTGTCGAACAGAGTCAATGATGCCGGTCCCAGCCCTCTGCCAAAAATTGTTACAACTGTTCCTGGAGCAACGGAACTAGCAGAATAGTTGGCGGAGTTTAGAACAGCTGCTACAACTGGACCGTTGTTCGAGACACCCAATAACCAAGCTGTAGAATCGCCACCACCCGGATTCAAATTGGAAGCAATGATGCTGACTGTTCCCGCTGTGGCGAAGAAAGTCGATGGAAGCAAAATGGTTGCAGCGGCTGAACCAATGATAGTTGCTTTGACGGGCTGGCCATTGGCGGAAAAAGTGGTGTCCTTGTAGAAGCGGACACCGTTAATGGTTAAGTTTGCATCCCCAGATCCAATGGCGATTTGTTGAGGAAATGTTGAGAAAATGGTTGGTAGTCCAGGTTGAATGGTGAGCGTTACAGCAACCGTGCGTTGCTTGGTTATCGCATCGGGCGTGCTGACCAGGATACTTCCTTTATAAATGCCAGGTATCAGATCATCGGTGATGACGCTTACAGGCATAGTGGAGGTAAAGCCAGGGAAAATTACTCCCGACTTTAGCTGAACACTTAACCAGGGTGCCCCTGCAACACTGGCCGACCACGAGAGCAAACCTCCGGTTGTACCGAAATTTACTTGTTGACCGGCTGGTGCATTGTCACCCAAACGATACGTAAATGCGAGCGTCGCCGGAGCAAGGGTGAGGTCTGCTGGCGGATTTTGCACCGTCAGTGTGACCGGAATATTGATTGGTGTTGGGTTCGGTCCGTTGGGAATGACCACGATTGTTTCCGTATAACTTCCAACGGGCAGTGAAGTGGGATTCACTGCAACCTTCAGGGACACCGGCAGGCGCCCGCTTAAAGGAGAGACTGTTAACCATTGACTAACAGGCTGATTTACCGTCACTGCGTTGGAAGCACTATTTGCTCCGCTGGTTGTCGAAATGGCCACGGTCTGAGGAACAGGAATCGCAGTGGATGTGGAAAGCTGCGTGAAGCTGATACTTGCGGGGCTTACTTTGAATGCCGAAGTACCCGGAGTCTGGCCCGGAGCAGCCACTGGGACGAGAGCAAGAAGAATAAGAATAAGCCGCACTTTTTCACATATCGACAAGGCCTCTATTCGTGTTAGTCTTTGTGGAATGTGGCGCAAGCGATTGCTGGTAATTCTTGTCGGATTAGTTGTTCTTTACGGCGTAGCTACGGCTTCGCTCTACGCAGCCATGCGGCAAACACCTGATACGTTTGGAGCCATCATGGCGCGGGTCCCAAGGATTTCCATGATGATTCTTCCATTCCGTTCCCTGTGGATGTCTGCCCGTGCTGGTCACTTGGAAGTAGGTTCCAGGGCTCCAGATTTCAACTTACCTCTGATTGATCGTAGTCGTACGGTGCAACTCTCAGTGGAGTACCGCCAAAAGCCAGTAGTGCTGGTTTTCGGCAGTTATACTTGACCACCCTTTCGCCGGGAGGTTCCCGCGCTCAACAAGCTCTACGACACTTACAAAGATCGGGTGGCCTTTTTTGTGGTCTACATTTCTGAAGCCCATCCCACTGATCTTTGGCAGATGCAAGCCAACGTTCGCGATGGTGTTCTATTCGCGTCAACGCATTCTGATGAGGATCGAACAGCTACTGCTGAGGCTTGTGTGCGTAAACTTGGGATTCGGATTCCAGCGCTGATTGATCGTGCGGCGAACTCGACTGAACAGGATTATACCGGTTGGCCCGATCGACTTTACTTGATCGGCACCGATGGTATTGTTAAGTTCAAAAGCGCCCCTGGTCCCTTTGGCTTCGTGCCGCAAGACTTACAGAAGGCTCTGGTTTCCTTGGTTCCTTAGTGAGTCTTGTAAGCGTATAGGACACCGCCGATGGCATCGCCGACTTTGAGCGGCTTCCACGCTTGGGTGCGTCGCATGTTGTGGCAAGTGATGCACCGCACATCGTTTGCAATTGCAGGTCTGGCGGCAAAGGTCCACTCATCGAGTTGCTCTTCAAAGCCATGCCCGCCGTCTTTGAAACTCTTCATAGCTTTTTCTGCCAAGGGATACGCAGCATTCCAACTGGGCAAGTTTGCACGCAGGGTGCCCTGAGTAACTACAGCCGGACCTTTCATGGAACGATAATCCATGGCAGCGGCGGATTGATCCATAACGTTCTCTCCAAACAGGTAAATGCCAAGCTCCAAATCCGCTTCCTCCAGATGGGCGAGCAGTTCCTTTTCGTACCCGTTTTGTGGAATGAAATCACGGCTGTTGCTGATGATTGGTAAGAAGTGTTTTCCGTAGGAATCGGGAGACACAATGCGCGACATGCCCAGTGGTTCGCGTTCCGGCTTTCCGAACCTTGCAGGAGGAGATGTCAAACGCGCCATAACGACGTGGTCAAATTCTTCAATCAGCGGTAGCGTGCCACTTTTCGCAAACAAGAATGGAAATAGCAAAAGAAGCTTCATGCTTCGTAATACCGCTGCTCCACGTTCGGGTTCCAAATAGAGTGGAATGTTACTGCAGTAACAGCTTTCACACGATGGACACATTCTGTTTCAGAGTGATATGATTCGAGAACTATGGACCAAAACTCCCCAGTTGTAGCTTTCAGGAAATTCTTTCAGCAGTTTCGCGGCTTGCCCTTGTTGGCATTAAGCTTACTGTTCCCACTTTTCACATATGCCCAGAACTTCGCCACCATTGCAGGTGCTGTTTCCGATAAGACCGGAGCCGCTGTGGCCGCGGCCAAAGTTTCGGCGCAGAATTTGGATACCCTTGTTTCCCGTGAAGCCGTCTCTGACGATAGCGGCCTTTATACACTTCCCCTGCTCCAACCCGGCCGCTACAAAGTGAGCGTTCAAAAGCCAGGCTTCAAGGCTACTTTTCAAGACAACATCCGATTGGAAGTGAATCAGTCGGCGCGTATCGATCTTCAATTGGAAGTCGGCCAAGTGTCGGAACGAATCGAAGTGACCTCCTCTGTTCCTTTGCTTGAGGAAAGCAACTCCGCTATTGGCCAGGTGATCGAAGCCAGGGCCGTTGCTGATCTGCCTCTGAATGGCCGCAACTTCGTGCAGCTTGCCACGCTTGGACCTGGCGTCACCGGGGTGGGCTTCGGCGCAAAGGGCACAATTATGAGTGGAACGCGTCCTGACGATTTGCGGCCGGGGAGCGAAATTTTCGCCAATGGAAATCGCGAGGGTTCTAATAACTTTCTGTTCGATGGTATTGACAACAACGAACGGCTGACACTTTCCATTGTTCTGCGGCCTTCGGTTG
The DNA here is from genome assembly GCA_043755435.1 of Bryobacterales bacterium. Lineage (GTDB taxonomy): Bacteria > Acidobacteriota > Terriglobia > Bryobacterales > Bryobacteraceae > JANXSF01. The sequence goes on from JAYUSZ010000043.1 coordinate 11,435, forward strand.
AAGCTGTTCGTGAATTTAAAATTCAAACCAATATGTTCACTGCAGATCAGGGCCGCAACTCTGGGGCTACTGTGAATGTTATATCCAAATCTGGTTCCAACGAATGGCATGGCAGTGCGTACGATTTTATTCGCAATGACAAAACAGATGCCCGCAATTTCTTTCTCCCCAATAAACCCACGCTAAGGCAAAACCAATTTGGTGCCAGTTTTGGCGGCAAAGTGATTCCAGACAAATTGTTCTTCTTTGGAAATTACGAAGGATACCAGCGTCGGCAGGAAAGAGCCTTCGTGAACACTGTGCCTACGGCTCAAACTCGCGCAGGGGACTTTTCCGCAGTTCGCGACATTTTCGATCCCAACTCATTGGTTGCGGCTCCTGGTACCGCTACTGGATTCACGCGTACCCCATTCGCGAGCCGGCAGATTCCCGCAGCTCGAATGGACCTAATCATGTCTCGCATGGTTCGAGCTTACCCACTTCCCACAATTGGTGGCTTGGTGAACAATCACACTAGCAGTCCCAAGGAAAAGCAACAGTGGAACCAGGGTGACGGCCGCATTGACTACAACCTGAATGAGCGGAACAATATTTTCGGACGCTTCTCAAGGCAGGATACGGTCAGCACCAGACCCTCCACTTTTCTTGACGCAACTATTCCTGGTCTTGACGGTAAATTCGGTCTCGGCAACGAAGATACTTTCGCCGGTGATTCTTCGTTGAAGGCTTTCCACATTGTTACTAACTGGGTTAGGACGTGGAGCCCAACTTACATCATGGAAGCGAAAATGGGTTGGAACCGCTTTGATCTAACGTTCCTCCAGGAAGGCGCCGCTGTTGGTGCCAAGATCGGTGAAAAGCTGGGAGTGAAGGGTGCCAACCAAGGTCCGAACTCGGACGGCATTCCCATTTTTAGTCCGGCAGGATATACAGGCATTGGGCAAACCCGCTCGCTTCCTATCATTCGTTTTGAGGACACTTACAACCCGGCTGTGGGCTTTACGAACTTGCGAGGGAAACACACCATCAAGTACGGAATGGATTTCCGCAATCGGCGGTTGACTCAGTATCAGACGAACAGAGGCAATGGACGTTTCAACTTTGGCCGCACGTTCACGGACAATCCCAACAACGCTGCGGCAACCGGGGATGCTATGGCAGCCCTACTGCTAGGCACAGCAAACACCATTGAACAGGATTTTACTTTGTTTGTCCCACGCATCATTCAATGGGAATGGAACTTCTACGTTCAGGATGATTGGAAGCTCACGGATCGTTTGACGATGAATATTGGTACCCGCTACGAAGTGGATACTCCAACCCGCGAGTTGAATAACAAGTGGTCGAACTTCGACATAAAGACAGGTAAGTTGCTTATCGCCGGTTTCAACACTGACGAATACACCAATGTTCACTCCGACAAGAACAACTTCGCGCCGCGGCTGGGTTTTGCATACCGCCTGCGAAAGGGTACTGTACTGCGCGCTGGCGCTGGTATCTTCTACAACCCTGCAGGGAGTGAAGGACTGCTGATGCGGCGTCACCGGAACTGCCTTTTGGACCCATCAACGCTGCCACGATCAATCAATTTGTGGCCAATCCACGGCGGGTTATCGATGGCCTAGACCCGATCCCGAACCTTGATCCCAAAGTGGTAGCGGACAACCCGGTTGGCAACATGATCGCTATTGACCCATACTTCCGGTCCGGCTACGCGCAACAGTTCAACTTCCAGGTGCAACAATCGCTGCCCAAGGATCTGGTCTTTAAGGTCGGCTATGTGGGCAACCTCGGTCGGCGCTTGGACAACTCTTACAATTTCAATCAACCAAATCCGGGAGCAGGGGCGGTAGCGCCCCGGCGGCCTCTGTTTGCTATTGCTCCGAACGTTGTGAATGCTGACTACAACGTATCGGACGGCCTGTCTGCTTATCACTCGTTGCAGTCAACGGTGGAACGCCGCTTCAACAAAGGCTTCGGATTCCTGCTGGCCTACACTTGGTCTCATTCGGTTGATTTTGTTGCCAACCAGTTTGGCGGCGCTGATAATGGCCCGTTGCCACAGGATCCGCGTTATCGTCGTCTGGATCGTGGAAACTCCGGTTTTGACCAGCGCCACAGAATGGTGTTCAGCACTAACTACGAGTTACCTTTTGGTCAAGGCCGAACTTTTAGCACACAGAGCAAGTTAGTCAATAATATTTTGGGTGGCTGGGACAGCAACTTGATTTTGGTTAAGCAGACCGGGTTACCGTTCACCCCGACACTTGCAGCCCCTGTTGCCAATGCTGGCGGTAGCCGCCCGGACCGCAACACTACTGGAGAACTCAGCAATCCAACCATCGCCAAATGGTTCGACACTACTTTAGGCCCTGCTTCGAGTGGTGCGGCTTTCAGTACGCCGGCCGTGTTCACATACGGAAATAGCGGCCGCAATATTCTGTATGGCCCTGGACGAACGAATTTCGATGCTTCCCTGTTCAAGAACTTCGCAATAACAGAGAAGTTCAAGTTGCAGTTCCGCACCGAGGTCTTCAACCTGTTCAATCATGCACAGTTTGATCTTCCCAATAACTCTGTGGGCAGCCCCAACGCTGGGATCATTTCGGGTATTGTTGGAACCCCTCGCCAAGTGCAATTCGCACTCCGATTGACGTTCTAGAAATCGCTCAACAAAATAGTTGCCCAGTGGTATATGATTCATTGAGCCACTCTTGTTGTAAAGAGAGCAATGTCCAATTGAAAGTAGGTATTCTTTATGTCACTATCGCAAATCAATCGCCGCAATTGGCTACGGATGATCGCGCCCGCTGCACTCGTTGGGCTTGATGCCACATTCACTGCCAAGCGCACCGATGCTGCAGCCGTCGGGCCCAAAGACAGGATCAAGGTTACGAAGGTGGAATCCTTCGTCTTGAAAAACTCCTGGGTTTTCGTCAAGATTTCCACCGACGCTGGCATTACCGGCTGGGGCGAAATGTTGAAGGACGACGCTAAGGCATGCGCTGCTGGCGCGCTTGAAGTGGGTCGCTATCTGGTTGGTCAAGACCCAAGCCGTGTTGTCTACCACTGGCAGGCGATTCATCGCGGGGCATTCTACCGCGGTGGGCCAATCAAGACGGCTATCTCCAGCGGCATTGATATGGCGCTGTGGGATATCAAGGGAAAGATGTACGGCGTCCCTGTGCATGAGTTGATGGGTGGTCCAACGAGGGATCGCGTGCGGGTGTATGGACGAGTTGATAAAGTGACCGGCGTGAATGCAATGAAGACCATGTTGCAGGCTGAAGGGCGAGCGCCGGTGAAGTATGCCGAGGGAAAAAAATACGTAGAAGGTGTGGTTGAGAACTTCAAGGAACTTCGGCAACGCATGGGTCCTGATGTTGATATCGGTGTGGAGTTTCATGGTGCCGTACAACCTCCAACTGCTTTGACTTTGATGAAGGCTTTGGAGCCATACAATCCTTGGTTCTACGAAGAAGTTGTGCAAGCCTTGAACGTGGACATAATGGCGGAACTAGCTAAGAAGACCCACGTTCCAATTGCTACGGGCGAACGTATTTTCACCAAGTGGGGTTTCAAGGAGATCCTGGAAAAACGGGCAGCTACTATCCTTCAACCCGACGTTTGTTATGCTGGCGGGATTACGGAGCTAAAGATTATTGCTGGTATGGCGGAGGCTTACTATACGCCGCTGGCACCGCACAATCCACAAGGTCCATGCTCGCTGGCTGCTAGCCTTCAGGTCGCTGCCTCTATCCCCAATTTCCTGATTCAGGAACGGGGCGATAACGAATATACGGATCTGTTGGCAAAGCCTTTGCCGCCGGTGAAAAATGGTCATCGCCCATTGCTGACTGAACCTGGCCTTGGCATTACCATTGATGAAAATAAGCTGATGTCACAGGTTGGAGAGCCGCAGCTTTACAGGCCACGTTTTGATCCACATGATGGTTCGATTGTGGATTGGTAGGGACAGAACAAGGCGAGTGGGATACCGCTCGCCTTGTGCTTTTTAGGATACTTGTCGGCAAAGTGCCCGCAAGATGATGATAGAATCGATACACAGGTTTTGCAGTCTCATTGTAACGAGGGTCATCATGAATAAGTTTTCTCATCTATTCCTAGCGGTCTCCCTTCTATGCCTAAATGGCTTCGCACAGGAAACGCGTTCTTCCGTCTACGGTAAGGTCCTTGATTCGCAAGGTGGCGCAATCGCCGGTGCAACCATCACGATTCGTAACTCCGAAACGGGTGTAACTACTAACCAAAAATCCAATGGCGCCGGTTACTACGAGGCCAGCTTACTGCTGCCTGGGCAGTACGAAGTTACTGGTGAGTTCACCGGCTTCAAAAAGCTTCTGCGCAAAGGTGTCACACTTTCCGTCTCCAGCCGTGTTGAAGTGGAACTCAAGTTGGAAATTGGCGTCCTTTCAGAAACAGTCTCAGTCACTTCTGAAGCACCATTGCTCGAAGTGAGCGCCGTTACATCGGGCCGCGTACTGGACAACAAAACCGTGATGGAACTTCCAGTGATGGGCAACAGCGCCATGGTGCTGGTGAAGCTGGTTCCAGGAATTCAAACCAGTGGTGTGAACAATTACCTGGCGCTGCATTCCAATGCCGGCGCATCGGATTATAACGTTGGCGGCAATGTTGGGGGTAACTCCTGGACGCTGGATGGATCACCCAACCAAGGCCCTGGCCGTCGCGCTGCTTATCTTCCTTATACTGACGCTGTGGCTGAATTCAAGGTAGAAACCTCCAACTTCGATGCGGGCATTGGCCAGACTTCAGGTGCTGCCATCACCATGATTTCCAAATCAGGCACAAACTCTTTGCATGGAACCGCCACTTGGCAGCATTGGCAACAGCGTTGGCAGGGGACGCCATTTTTCGTCAAGAAGGCCTACTTTACTCGCATCGCTCAAGCAGAGGCGGCGGGCAACAAGACACTAGCCGATCAGCTTCGCAATACCGACAAGCAACCCACCGGACGTTCCAACAACTGGGGTGCGTCGGCAGGCGGTCCGGTGGTGATTCCGAAAGTCTACAACGGCAAAAATAAGCTGTTCTGGTTTTTTACTTACAACGCGTTCAAAGATGTTAAGAACGAAGATCCGTCCTCATTCAATCGCACTGTGCCTAGTCTTTTGGCGCGTCAAGGCGATTTCAGCGATATGTTACGGCTAAAAAATGCGGCTCAGTTTAGTATCTACGATCCATCTACAACACGTCCCGATCCAGCACGGGCAACGCACGTCATCCGCACTCCATTCGCAGGCAATATAATTCCAAAGAGTCGCTTTGCGAACCCGGCGTATGACGCAATTACGAAGCTGTATCCTAATCCGAATAACCCGCCAGCCGCTGGCGAAGATCCCGTTAACAACTACTTGGCGAATGCTACTGCTTACAACTGGGATTACAAGGCGTACTCAAACCGGGTTGATTATCAGATTTCTCAAAAGTTCCGTATGTATGGCCGTTGGTCGTTTAACGATTTCGGTCCGGAAGACCGCGGCGATTGGACCTATGAAACAGCACGTGGACTGAACCTGAACGGCTTGGTGCGTAACAATAAAGGCGGCAACATTGACTTGGTATATACGCAGAATCCCACTACTATATGGGACTTCAACGTGGCCATTGATCAATTCCGCGAAGGCAACATCCAACCCAAAGCTCTGGAGTTCAAGGCAAGCGACATTGGCCTTCCAACTTACATCGATCAAAAAGCTGGAGACCTCCACATTCTGCCTCAGATGGCGGTTAGCGGTTATTCAACTATCAGTCCTGGAGGGATCTCCACATGGACCCGCACGCGTGGTACTACAGCAAAAGTGGAACTCACGAAGATCATGGGCAAGCACACCGTACGTGCTGCTTTCGATAGCCGCTCGCAGTATCGCACCGGTGGAGGCGGAGGAAACACTTCGGGTAACTTCACTTTCAGCAACACCTACACGCGGAAAGACGACGACAACTTTGTCAATTCCTCAAACCTTGGTCTCGGCTGGGCGGCCTTCATTCTGGGAACTCCCAATGGGGCCAGCATTGCCACCAATGACAACTTTGCACTGTTTAACCCCTACTACGGTTGGTTCGTGCAAGACACTTGGCGGCTGACGTCAAAGCTAACCCTCAATTTGGGACTTCGCATGGAATATGAGTTGGGCGCAACCGAGCGGTACAACCGCATGATTACTGCTTTCAATCCGAATCTTGACTTGCCGATAGCGGCTGCTGCTCAAGCTGCTTACGCCAGAAATCCAATCCCGGAGCTTTCAGCCAGCCAATTCATTGTGAAGGGTGGCAACACTTATTCCAATGTTGGTGGTGCTCCGCGGGCATTGAATAAGAATGAACTGATGTACCTGCCGCGCGTTGGTATTGCTTATCAACTGGGCACAAAGACGGTGATTCGTGGTGGTTTTGGAACTTATTTCGACACTTTAAATGTGCTGAACTTTGGTGTGGATCAAACAGGCTTTTCCCGCAGCACCAGCCCCGTGATCACTAACGACTTCGGCCAGACATGGAACTTTCCCGCCAATGCCAATCCCAACAATGGCAAGAGTCCGCTTTCCGATCCGTTCCCAGTTCGTCCTGATGGTTCGCGCTTCGACATTCCTACCAGGGAATTGTTAGGAGCTATGGGCCGAGTTGGCCGTGGATTTGGATTCACGGATTACAAAGAATCCAGGCCCCGTCAACAGCGTTGGCGTGCAGGGTTCCAACGTGCCTTTGGTTCCAGCATGGTAATTGATGTTGCTTATGCCGGTTCTTACTCTGACCGTATTCTCCTTGGCCGCAGCATCAGCCCGGTACCGGAACAGTATTGGGCCTCGGGTAACGTTCGCAACGATGCGATTGCCAATAATCTGAACGCCAACGTAACGAACCCATTCTTGATTACCAATTTCAATGCCAGCCAGTTCTCACCACTGGTTTGGGCCGACATGCAGATCAACGGCTTCTTTACGTCACCCACCATTCGTAAATCCACCTTGTTGCGTGCGTTCCCGCAAATGAACAACGTGACTAACAACACCATCAATGCTGGTTACAACAGGATCCACGAATTCCAAGTGAATTTTGAGCGGCGATTTTCCAAAGGACTTAATTTCAACGTTGGCTACACGGCCATGAAGATTCGCGCCGCTGATTTCTTCGCTAACGAGTTTGATGCCAGTCCTACAGAGAGATTTTCCAACAGCGGGCGTCCACACCGGCTGGTTTTAACATCGCTCTATGAAATGCCATTTGGTAAGGGGCGTGCCATGTTCGCCAATGCGCCAAAGGCAGTCAATTACCTCATTGGCGGGTGGCAGACTTCGGTGACTTACGAATATCAGCCGGGTCCGCTGCTTGATTGGGGCAACGCTTTTTTCAATGGCAGCAGCACCAGCAACATCGCCAACGTGACCAAGACGTATGATACCTGGTTCAACACTGCCGACTTCGAGAAAACTGCCAACAAGACTGCAAATTCCTTTCATCGCCGCGTCTTCCCCACTCGTATTGCTGGAGTTCGCGCGGACATGACCAACCAATGGAATGCCAACATGTCGAAGAACATCACCATCACCGAACGGATGAACATGCAGCTGCGTTTGGATGCGTTGAACGTTGCCAATCGCTCGCAGATGGCGGGTCCCACCACTGATCCGGTGTCGACCAACTTCGGCAGGGTGACAGCGCAGACACAGGCAACCAACCGTTGGATTCAGGTTCAAATGCGTTTGACGTTCTAGTTAGGTTAATCCGATGCGGCTCTTTTTCAGGAGCCGCATCGGCATTTATAGCTTCAGCCTGGAACGAATTACTTGTATCTCTTTCTCAACTGCTTCAATCCCACCATTGCCATAAAGCAGCATCAACCTTTCAACAGATAAATAGGCCAGCACTGGATTCCTGAACTGATTGTTGAATGCAGTTGGAGTTGTCTTGTCCACTCCGAACTTTGGAGCCAACTCCTTAAGCAACTTTTCTACGACAGTTGCGGCTGGCCCTGTCAATACGAAATCAGCATCGGAAAGATGGTGCAGCACATATTCGGCAAGCAAATTGGAGTGGGTGCCGAGTTTCCGCAAAGCAGCCAACCGCAAACGTCCCTGCGAATCTTTTGATAGATAACCTGCGGCAACGGGATCCACACTTGCCAAAATTGAAGCGGTGCGAATCCAATTCACAACTTTGTATTCGTTAGGCCCAGTTGGAGCTGCGTGGGCGGACATCACAGTGATGACGAAATCAGCAGGCAGGCCGCGCTTGATCCCTTCGGCCGCACCCAAAATGTGATGTGCCCCCGTGCGCGAATCGCCCGCCGCGCCCCAGGCATCTGTCTTGCCATTGCCTCAAAATTAAATTCGGAAAATTCCGTTCCATCGGCGTTCCATTGGAAGACCATGATTTTCGCCCAGTCATGCCAAATGGGCGCGGCGATCATTAGATCTTCGCTGAGGAACACGTCTGAAGTCCCGTCCATTCCAGCTGCCACCACTGGCATCCCGTCGGCTCGGCTGGAGCCATAAATCTGCCGGTACCCGCGAGCTAGTTGCAGCCCGTTGGTAAGGTTAAATGCGGCATGCAACGCCAATCCGCCAGGGTGAGAATGGTGACCGCCGAAGGAACTCCCAGGGGCTGAACCATAGCTCTGCGGCATTTTGGGGCAAGTGGATGCCTCCTCGCGAAGGACGGGAAACACTCCGGTGAAAGCAGCTTTCTCCGTGCCTGGGGCTAGCAACCCTTCGGCTAGAAGTTGCTTCAGTAATTCGTCTTTCCGCTCTGCAGAGACACCGGCGCGGGACGCAATGCAGAAATTCGGATTGGTCAGCAACTCTTGTGTATTGGAGCGAAGTTTGGCATCTTGAATCCTTGACCCTTGCCGGATTAAATACACTCGCGCACTTTCCACCAACGGCGAATCGGCGGCTAATTGCATCGCCCGTTGATTTCCTTCGCCAGGTTTCGATTGATCGGCAGCCCAGGCGCTGGTTAAGACAAGGCAGAAGATCCCTAATAGTCGAAGACGCATTCATACTCCTGATTTACTTTGAAGAATAATTGAAATTAGAGACGCCATAGGTATCGTCTCCAGAGAGAAGCAAGCCAAACCGGCCGCTTGAAAAATTGCGTCCTGCTCCACTTAGTACGTCGATTTTTTTCCACGTAGATCTATCTAGTAATTCATGAGTAATCGAACCAGGTGTAATGCGAAGTTGTATTGTGTAGCTGGTCTTTGAATCCATCCCATGAGCAGTTTTCACTTCACTGGTTTTGCCATCCACAAATTCCTTGCGGATGAAGTTGGTTCCGTCCAATTGATACAGCACGAAGTTGGTGGAATCGCGGAACCCGGCAAACCATTGAAGCCGTTTTCCTTTCAGCAAAGTCAAACTGAATCGCAGCACTCCCTGAACCGCAGGCTTGGCAAAGAATACAAAGTTGCCACCTTTCTTGATGTGCCATCCGCCTTTATCAACCCAGTTGGTGGCATCTTCCCATTGCAACAGGAACGGATCTCCACCAGGCACTTTCTGTGCCAGTGCCGGCAACGGAGGAGGCGTTGTGTTCTGACGCATTGGCGGCAGTTCTTCAATTTTCAAAGTCTTTGCCGGGAGCGGTGCCGCCTCGTGTTTTAGTTGAAACGTCAGTTCCGTCTGTTCTCCTTTGCGGATCTCCGACTGAATTGAAAGCGGCGTGGCGTTAAACTGCCACTTAGCTACCCGAACTTGCATTGGCCCCACTGGCAAGTTCTTGATCTCCATTTTCCCATCTTTTATTTTTTTCCAATACTCATAGTTGTTCAGGTAAATAGTTGCCCCATCTTCGTTCGATTTCACCAGCAAGCTTCCGGCGTTGGGGTCGAAGCGGACAAACAATAGCAGAACGGGCTGTGAGCCCAGAGGCGCAATCAGTGTCTTTTGCCTTTGCCCTTCTCCCACCACGAAAGTATGGTCACCCTTTTGCAGGTTGTGCAGTTGCAGTCCCAAGGGACCCACTTGTCCCATCTGGTTTTCATCCACCTGCACTTTCAACGGCTGTTCATTGGTATATAACTCCGCTCTCCCCTCGGCGTGCCCAACGACTAGTGCAAATAGCTCCGCCGCATTGATAGGAGAAACCAGTTGTGGCGCTGCACCTGGTGTAGATTCGAATTCAAACTCGGCGGACCCTTTGGCCGAAGTTAGTTGTAACTTGTGTTTGCCTGCGGAAATGCGATCCACACCCAACTGCCCATCTTGCAGATAGCCCACTGCTTCACCATCCAGCACCACTTTGCCGGAAGGCAGATCGCTGAAGACACGCATGCCCAATGTTTGGGGCTCCATCGCCAGATCAATGGCAATGGGTACGCCGGGGGATAAATTCACGGTGGAAACTCGAGGCTCATAACCCGGCAGGAATGCCTGAATTTGATGCTCCCCTTCAACCAGTTCCATTGTGCAATCGGAAGTGCACTTCACTTCGTTATTGATGCGAATGGATGCACCAGTGGGCGTGGTGCGGACTTCAAGAGAAGCCATTTCCAGAGGCCTGGGCTTGTGCTTTGGCTGTTCTTTTTCGCGCATGGTGAACAGCCCGGCTGCCAGGATCAAAAACAGCATTACACCGCCCACAATGGAGGCTTGCCTCCAATCGAAACGGGGAGCGCCGGACGGCGACTGCTCTGGTGGTTGATTGGTCAATAGTAACTAGTTTACTCGCAGTACAGAGAAATTCGGGGCGGATTTATTTCCTCAAATCTGTTCCAATATAAGATTGCCCGCCCAAAAATGAAATTTGCGATTGACAGCACTCCGCTCACCGTTTCCAGCGGCGGCATTACGCGGTATACCTCGGCGCTGTTCCAGGCTTTGACCGAAGCATTCCCGCAAGATGAATTTCGCCTGCTCACTGACCAAAGTAATCCCGACGTTAACGGCTTCGAACAGCTCTGGTGGATGTACGGCTTGCCCAAGCATCTCCGGAAGATGCGTGTCGATCTGTTTCACGGCACTAATTTTTCGGTTCCATACTTACCCGTGTGCCCTTCGGTGATGACCGTCCATGATCTTTCCCCTTGGATGAACCCAGAATGGCATCGTGGCTCAAGCCGCGTTCGCTGCCGCACTCCTTGGATTCTCCGTTTGGGTTTGGCCACCATGGTTATTACCGATTGCCAAGCTGTCCGCAGCGCCGTCATAAGCCGATTCAACTTGCCAGCAGATCGCGTTGTATCGGTTCCCTTGGCGGCTGAAGCCCACTTTGCCCCGTCTACTGCGACTCTAGTTGAACCCTATCTTCTTTATGTCGGCACGCTAGAGCCTCGGAAGAACATTCCCTTTTTGGCTGAAGTCTGGAAACGCGTCTATGAACAATACCCAATAAAGCTGATCCTCGCTGGCCGCCGCCGAGATGATTGTCCGCCTATCCCAGATCATCCTGCCCTGCAACAATTGGGCGAAGTGGACGAAGCCGCACTGACTGGACTTTATGCCGGAGCCCTGGCCGTTGTCTATCCATCTCTATATGAAGGCTTCGGCCTACCAGTGCTGGAAGCTCTTGCCTCAGGGGCGCCAGTGATCACTTCACTTGATCCAGCGCTTGTTGAGCTAACCAGTGGTGCCGCCATGCATTGCGATGCTTCCAAGCCAGATGACTGGGTGGAGGCCATGCGATTGCTAATCACCCAACCTGCACGAAGGCTTCAACTGCGGGAGCAAGGCTTGTTACGAGCCAAGCAATTTTCATGGCGCAGCACTGCACTCCAAACGCATGCAGTTTATCTGGAAGCAATCGCCCGCCACCGACGGAGTGCCGATTGAAGGCTTTGTTGATTTCCCCGGAAGCGCCTTATCCGGCCATTGGCGGAGGTGCATTGCGAACCGCATCCATGCTGGAGTTTCTAGCCAAGCGTTACGAACTGGATGTGATTGTGTTCGGCCAACCTGAACATTCCGACCCCGCTCGCGATTTCCCTCAAGGCCTGGTGCGTCGTGTTTTGACAATCCCCTTACGACTCCATTACCGCAACATTGCCGCCAAGCTATTGCGAAATGCCGGCAGACTCGTGCGCGACGTACCGCCATTGGTAGACCGCTTTCAAGGTTACGAAACGGAAGTTCTTAAAGCGATTGAAGGTCAGCAATATGAAGTCGCAGTGTTTGAACATCTTTGGTGCGCTCCCTTGCTTCCAGTGGTTCAACCGCATGCGAAACGAACTTGCCTCAATCTTCATAACATCGAATCGAACCTGTTTGCCACATACGCAAAGGCCGATGTTTGGCCTGTCTCCGTTGCGCATCGACGCTGGTCCAATACCTGCCGGAAGTTAGAGGCACAACTCCTGCCTCGTTTCGATTCCTTACTCGCCTGTTCGGAAAGTGACGCTCATGAAATCCGCCAGTATTCGGCAAATGTCCAGGTATTTCCGAACTCCATTCCGTTGACTCCGCTTCCAGAAGTTACTAAAGAATGTGATTTGATTTTTTCCGGTAATCTGGAATATCCACCGAACAAAACCGCGGTTGCCTGGTTTCATCGCGAAGTTTGGCCCTTGCTTATTGCTGCCAGGCCTGAGATCACATGGCGCATTGTGGGACTTCATCCGGAAGCCGTTCGTTCGATTGTCGCTGCGGATAAACGAATCACTCTCACCGGTCCAGTGGAAAGGGCAGTCCCCGCGATCGCTGCCGGGCGCATTGCCATTGTTCCCTTGCTAAGCGGAAGCGGAACAAGAATCAAAATTCTGGAAGCTTGGGCCGCAGGTTTGCCAGTGGTATCCACTTCCTTAGGCGCCCAAGGCCTGACATTCTCGCGGGGGAAGGAGCTTTTCCTGGAAGATACACCTGTCAACTTTGCACGGACGATCTGCATCCTTCTCGATAATTCCGCGCTTTGTGAGCAGGCGGGATCAGCCGGAAGGTGCTTGTACGAAAGAGAATACACCTGGGAAGCAGCCTGGAGCAAACTGGACAGTACCAATCTCTTCCAGCCAGGATGAATAGTACTTCACCACGAAAAAACTGATCAAGGTCTATAATTATAGATACGCGCATGCGTTTTTGTGTCGATGCACACGCCTTAGGGCGTCATTTAACGGGAAATGAGGCTTACGTCCGTAACCTCCTTGACGGGTTCAAGACTTTAAACGAGAACTCTGAGTTTCTAGCCTACATCTCGGTGCCTGGCGCAGAGAAGCTTGTCCCTAACTGTTTTGAAACACGCACCATTTCCGATAATCCATTCATTCGTTTAGGTTTCGATCTATCGAAGAAACTGCGCCAGGACCGTGCCGATCTGGTTCATGTGCAGTTCACGGCTCCGCTTGCTTGCCCAGTCCCCGTAGTGGTCAGCGTTCACGACGTCAGCTTCTTGGAGAAGCCTGAGTTTTTTACCCATGCCCGGAGGCTGCAACTCCAGTACACCGTTAAAAGTACCGTCCGAAAGGCCTCCCGTGTTCTAACCCTCAGCGAATTTTCCCGCCGTAGCATTGCTCGAGCTTACGGGATGGATCCGGCCAAAATCACGGTGGTCCCCGCCGGGGTATCCTGCTCCTTCAGGCCGCTGCCTCGTCAACAAGCAAAGGCCTTTGTGGAAGGCCGATTCAAAGTACCCGGCCCCTTCATTCTTTGTGTTGGCGATTTGCAGCCGCGCAAGAATCAAATTGGCCTCATCCAAGCGTTTGAAGAATTGCTTTGTGCCCATCCAGACCTGCCGCACCAATTAATGCTTGTTGGCAAAGAGACTTGGTTTGCTCCGCATGTTCATCAAGCTGCCAAGAGATCTTTGGTGAAGGATCGAATTCACTTCACCAACTACGTGAACGAAAAAGAACTTCTGCAGCTTTATAACGCTTGCGAGATTTTCGTGTTCCCCTCCTTCTACGAGGGATTCGGCTTGCCCATTCTGGAAGCTATGGCTTGCGGCCGCGCCGTGGCGTGTTCCAACTCTTCCGCAATGCCTGAGGTTGCCGATTCAGCCGGCCTACTATTCAACCCCGAATCCACTGGCGAAATGGTTCGTGCCATGCGCGACCTCTTATTGAATCCTGAATTGCGTCAACGCATGGAACGGTTAGGCCAACAAAACGCCTCCCAATTTTCCTGGGCTCGAACGGCTCAAATGACCCTTGAGGTTTACCATGAAGTGGCGGGCGAAAGCCGTATGCGAATACGCAAAGCCACGGCAGTACAGTCATGAGCCCAGTCATGCACAAAATTGTAGTTTGCTTTTGCCTATCGCTAGCTGCTGCCTCTCTTCAAGCAGCCACCAAACCAAGCGCCGAGACTCTGCGCTACCAGATCAATTGGCCTAGCGGGATCAGCCTTGGCGAAGGTCAACTGAAAGCCACTCCAATGGAAGGTACCTGGAAGTTGGAACTGGTAATGGACGCGTCCATTCCGGCTTTCCAACTGCTGGACCGCTTCAATTCCACTCTCAATTCTGACCTGTGCAGCGTTGAGTTTTCCCGCGATTCCGCGCACGGCAAGCGCAAATCGAAAGAAACCACAACATTCGATCTAGCTGCCGCCAATGCCAAGCGAAAAACCGAAGGCGGCGGTACTACTGAGTTCACTACAAACGCCTGCCCGCACGACGCACTAGGATTTCTTTTTTACGCCCGTCAGGAACTGATCCAAGGCCGCTTTCCAGGCGCACAGACAGTTTATTACGGTGGGCCTTATGATTTGCAGTTTGAATTAATCGGAAGCAGCACTATTCCAATTGGTGGGGTGCCCATGAAAGCCGATCAATTTCGCGTCAGTTTCAAAGGCCCTGCATCAAAGGCAACTTTTGAAGTATTCTTCTCCAAGAACGAATCGCGGACTCCAATCTTGTTTCGCGTTCCGTTTTCGCTTGGAACGTTTTCAATGGAGTTGGTCCCCTGAAAATCGCTTTTTTTTCACCCATGCCTCCTACCAAAAGTGGCATCGCGGATTATTCCGCAGTCCTGGTGGAACATCTGAATGAAATTGCCAGCGTCGATGTCTTCACCCAGCGGCCCGCAGTTTTTGAACCAACTTCCTACGATGCTTTGCTCTACCAGTTAGGCAATAATCCGCATCACGAATTTGTTTATGAAATGGCGCTGGAATACCCTGGCACCGTGGTGATGCATGAATCGAACCTTCATCATTTACTTGCCAGCTTAACCATCCGCCGCGACGATTGGGATAGTTACCTTCTGGAATGTGAACACGATGGCGGGCCCCAAGCGTTGGCCTTCGCGCAGCGCGTTCGCAAGTTGGAAGTGGGTCCCGATTACGAGGGCGTCCCCATGCTGCGACGCATTCTGGAACATTCCAAAGCAGCAATCGTTCATAGCATAGCTGTTGAATCCGATCTGCGCAAAGCCGGATTTGGTGGACCCATCGCGCGCATCCCTCACGGGGCCTGGCTCCCTGAACCCGACCGAATGACCTTTCGCCACAAGCTTGGCTTGGATGAAAGCACGCCTCTGATTGGTGTGTTCGGATTTCTAAAGCCGTACAAGCGAATCGCCGAATCGCTGCGCGCCTTCCGACGATTAGTCCGCTTGCGTGACGACGTGAAAATGATCCTGGTGGGTGAAGCGCACGCCGATTTTCCTCTCGCCGAATTGATTCGCAGCCTTGGCTTGTCCGAACACGTGCGCATGTTAGGCTTCACACCGCTGGAAGATTTCGCCGGCTATATTTCAGCGGTAGACATTGTTCTAAACCTTCGCTTTCCAACCGTTGGTGAAAGCTCCGGAACGTTGCTGCGCTCCTTGGGCCTGGGCCAACCAGTACTGGTGAGCAACGTTGGGAGCTTCGCTGAATTTCCTGATTCCATCTGCCTGAAAGTACCCATTGATTCCCGCGAAGAAGATACTATATTTGAGTATCTGAACCTGCTTGTGTCAAGGCCCGAACTGGGAAGGGAAATCGGCGCCAGAGCCCGCGATTGGGTGGCTCGCGAATGCAATTGGGGCTTGGCTGCGGAACGCTATTCCGATTTCCTGACGGCTGTCCGTGATAACGCCGAATGGAGCCAGCCTGAAGAGCACGCACCAGCCTCTGAACTATCTCCAGAGACGATTCAATTATTGGCGGAATCCCAACTGCCGCATCATCATGTAGATCCGGACTATATTTTGGGCTGGAGCAGTGAATCGCGCGACTATGCCGAAACTCACATCACCAGGCTCACTAAGACACTTGACCTTACCCCGCCCGGCAGTCCTGACGATCGAATTTTGGAGATGGGTGCCTATCTGCAAATCACCGCATCTCTTAAAACCAAGCTCGGCTATGGCGAAGTGCGCGGCTGTTATTATGGCGAGGCAGGGCACACCGATCGGAAAACCGTCACCAGCGATACGGGTGAAGAATTTTCCTGTGATGTGGATTTGTTCGATGCCGAAAAAGACATCTTCCCTTATCCAGATGAATACTTTTCCACTGTATTATGTTGCGAACTAATTGAACATCTGCCTTCTGATCCAATGCACATGATGAGCGAAGTGAATCGCATTCTAAAGCCTGGTGGGCACTTCCTTGTGACCACTCCAAACATTGGGTCTTTGAGGGCGATCAAAGCAATTCTTGAAGGCTATCATCCAGGTTTTTTCCCCGCCTATATTCGTCCATCGAAACCCGATGAGGAAGTGGAAGCGCGTCACAATCGCGAGTACACGCCCCGGGAAATTCACCGCCTATTAAGCGATTCCGGTTTCGATGTCACGGTGCTTGAAACCGGCCCATTTTTAGACGAACCACAGCCCGGACATGGCTGGGTTAAGCATCTTCTGCAGCGTTACCAACTTTCCGCAGACCTGCGCGGCGACGGTATTTACGCAGTCGGCAAGAAGAGCGGCCCTATCAAGCAGCGCTATCCATCCTGGCTCTATGCCGGAGGCGACTAAAGTGAATTCCAAAGTGAATTCCGGGACGGTGGTAACAATTCCCGAGTCCGTATTCGACTTTGCAATTTCACAGCGCGATTTGAATGGTTTCAAAAGCCAATCGCAAATCGCCATCGCCTATCAGGCTTACGAACCCAAGCACGGCGCATTCCTGTTTGAAGGTGAATGGGAACCAGTGAATGAACCTGGCCTGCGCAAGATCGCCATCCCCACGCCCGGCGAAGACGGCCCGTATCAGTTTTGGGTAAGCCTTGTGAATGCCACCGATGGCTGGGCCTACGAACGCGGCGAAGCATTTTTGCTGATCGACGCCGAGGTAACCGCAGGGCAAATGCGCATTATCAGTCAACGCCGCACCACCCTGCGCGGCTTGCGCTTCCGCTTGTTGCCCGTAACAATTTGGCGAGCCCTGGGTGCTCCATTCGCCACCATCGGCCGCAACTGGGGCTTGATTCAATCCATGGTGGAGCGCGATATCCGGTCGCGCTACAAGGGTTCGTTCGGTGATGTTTTCTGGACACTATTGCAGCCAATTCTGCTGATGTCCACATACTTCTTCGTCTTCGGCGTGGTCCTGCATTCCTCCTACGATGGTGACCGCACCCCTGCCGGTTATGCTCTGTTCTTCCTCTGCGGCATGTTGCCCTGGCTTGCGTTTTCCGAGTCCATGGGCCGCGCCCCGTCCGTAGTTTGGGAGCATCGCAATTTCGTGAAGAAGCTGCTGTTCCCCGTTGAGATCCTGCCCGTGAACCTGACCATCGCCGGACTAGTCACCAGCGGACTGGCGTTCATAATCTACTTGTTTTTCATGATGGCCGCGAAAGGATTTTTGCAATGGTCCATGGTTTGGCTGCCAGTGGTAGTGATCCCACAAATCCTCTTCACCATGGGAATGTGCTGGCTAATGGCGGTGGCTGGAGTGTTCGTAAGGGATCTGGTTCAGATCAACGGGTTCCTGCTGACGCTGTGGTTCTTCCTCACTCCCATCTGCTATTCCGATAAGTCACTCCCACAGCAAGCCATGCCGCTATTCCGGCGTAACCCGATGTACGCTTTCGTGCGAGGTTACCGGCTGATTCTGCTGGAGGGCAGGGCCCCGGAGTTTGAGCCGATGCTGAAGGTGACGTTGTTTTCCATTTTTCTATTCTTCTTTGGCCACTGGTTGTTTAAGCGGATGAAGCGGCAGTTCGCTGATATTGTGTAGGGTGACCGCAAGCGAATCCAAGCAAGGCCTCAGGAATGATTCCGAAAGCCGTCGAAGTCTCGCGACCTTCGGGCCGTAGTAGCGTCTAGTTTCATTTTGGTATAGAATCCAGTCGGAGGCTTCATGCGCACTGAACCAAAGGAAATTCTTGTTCTCGGTGACTGGGTTGTCGATGACTATTGGGTCGTGAGCGAACATCGCGCAAAAGGCGCAAGTCGCGTCGGAGGTGCCTTTTCTCGAGCCCTGCATGGACCTACCGGCTCTGTCCAAGCGCTTTGCGGCGCTGGGCAAGTTGCGTCGATTTTGGTTCAGTGCGGATCAGAAACTGACCAACCAACTTTTTTTGTCCATGGTATTGGCTCTTGGGACGATTACGACAGGACGATCATACAAGGGATGCTCGACCCAATATATACCCAAAAAAGAACGCCACATCAAATGGCTTTTAAGGGCTCCACAGGAGGAAATTTACTTATTAATTCGCGATTGCACAATCTCCAGAGCCCTGACAGACGTGGAACCACACGAGTATTCAGAATTTACCGCCATACTAAGGCGGATCAAATCGTTCTCGAACAGAGAATCGACTGGGATTGGGAACCAGAATCTGCAGATTCGTCTCGCGACCTCCCCAAAATAAAAGGAAATATTGGACATATCATTATCAAGGATTTAGACAAAGGTGCCGTTACCAGGCTGCGTGTCGACGAACTTAAAAAGCGCTATCCAAACGCTAAATGGTACGTCTCCTCCAAAGTTTGGGATCCAGAGTGGATCTCCGTTATTCCGAAGGACAAACTTCAGTTGCTTTTTGTTCCTTTGCGGGCAGCGCTTGATGCGGTTCGAACCAAGAGTTTAGAACCCGACTGGGTGTCCAGTCCAAAAGGTGTCCCATCCTTACAAACGCTGTCGTGGATAGGGGACAGTTCAAGCAAGTTTGTGAACGCGGATATTATTGTACAAGCGTCAAAGGAGCATATACTTGCGACCTGTCGAAGGGATGGTTCGGTTTTGGGAACCGTCATGGAAATTGATTTAAAAATACAACTAGAACTCGTTCCTATGGCCAGTATCCTTTTCCCTGCGCTCATTGCCCAAGCTATTGCGAATTCGGATTCGGACTTTGAGGACAGGCTCCCACGAGTTATCAGCTTCACCAAAGAGTGGGTTTCGGGAGAGATGAAGAGGCTTACGAAAGAGTCGTGGACTTCGAGTAGACGAGATGCGCTTTCCGAGTCAGACCTTTCGACTGATATTCGCTTAAAGGACTGGGTTGCCATGAAAGAGGATTGGTCGAATGCCTTTAAGGGTGTAGGTACAATTGAGACGAATGGAACTCAACCGAAGGAATTTCAACTATGGCGGGCAATGTCTGTTTTTGATGAGTACGTTAGTTGTTCAGCATCTAAAACTCGTCAACTGAGCGATTTGCTTACCGCGTGCCAGCAATTCTTGGAAGCCCAGGTTAAAGATCGACGGCACAGCAGTTTTATGCTTATCGATGATCCAGGAAGTGGTAAGAGTTTTCTCGTGGAATGTCTAGCAAAAAAACTTGGAATCAAACACCTTGAATTCAATTTGACGCAAATGGGCTCCAGGCGAGAGCTCCTCGAATGCTTTCGATCCATTTCGGCCTTTCAGAGCGAGAGCTCGACGATGCCTATTATCGCGTTTTTCGACGAGATCAATGCCAAGGTTGATGGCAAACACATTTATGATGCTTTTCTAGATCCAATGGAAAAAGGTTCATTTATGCACGAAGGCAAGTTGTTTCATCTTCGGCCGCTGATATGGTTGTTCGCTGGAACCGAAAATCCCGGCAGAAGTTCTGCTTCTGACAAAGGTCCAGACTTGGAGTCTCGTCTGCTGCTCTCGCCGATGCATCTTACTCACGCTGAAGAGGCAAATGGGCTTGATCCGCATCCATACTTAGAGTCGCAGTGCGTTGAACGAGTCTACGTTGGTGTTGCTACAATGCTTTCAGTGTTTCCCGAGGTGACCTCCGTCAGCGAAAAGGTATTGCAGGCTTTTCGACGCCTACCACCGGAACTCGGTCCGCGAGGCATCAAGAGGCTCATAAAGGGATTTCAATATGTGCAAAGAGGAAAAATCACTTATCGGAATTTTCCAGATAAGTGGTTCTTAAAGGAACGATTGGGCGCAAACATTGCGCACAACGATCTTCAGGATATACTCAAATTCCCAGACGAAATTATGATTGATATCAAGACAAGACCAAGCGACAGTGTTTGGCGCTCGCCTACTCAATTCACAGAAAAAGAGGAAGAACTAAGACGGTCGAGAACGGATGTCAAGAAGAGGATACTAAAGGCTTGAAGAGAAACTGCTAGTCTGAAGCTTCGGCAGTGCCTGTGTTCCTTTGGCCTCACCAATGGGATTCCATCATAACACTTCATTCAAACATTCCCGCGACACCATTTGCATACTCCGAATGCTTCAAATTTTCTCTTCCCAATATTTATCATTCCCAACACATCCACAACTGAATCTCCCACTAAATCAACCACCTAAAAAATTTGCTGGTCTTGCCAACCTCAAACCTGTCCTACACTTCTCATCAGGAAGACAAAACCGCTGCGCAGCGTGCTTCCCAAACCAAGTCTGCTAGCGGGTAGCAATGCCCGTGGGCGGCACGCAGAGCTTTGCGTCAATCGTCCGAAGATCGCCGACCGTACAACATGGAAAACCTGGAGCACTCTTCTCTGGTTGGGGAACTGGAAAGTGTGAGGTAGTAACGCTATCGATTGCAGTGTGGTGACTGCGATGAAGGGGGAAGTGTGTGCGGTCGGCGGTCTAAGACGTAAGGGGGAAAATTTCGGATGATCTACGTGTTAGTCCATTCGGTTACGCCGGAAGTTTTCAAGTGCCATTTCTGAACATGATTTCCACAGTTTTGCCCTTCTAATACGACTATGCCTAGTAGCCCATCCCTATCGGCATCTCGAGGTCAACAGAGGGATTGCAAATTTATTTTGCACGCTTCATACAAGTTTCATTCGATGAAGCCGAATCCTTCAAGTGACTAGCTTTGTTGAAGAATACTAACCTTAACTGCCCACGAACCGGTACTTACTTCATGCGCTAAACTTGGATATTCGCGGCACAAAAAAAAGAAGTGAAAAAAAGATGAGTTTTGGTACCGACAATTGCCGCTCGAAATGATATTCTACCCAAGATGCAGTCTTTGATCGATCTCCTCTCCAACCGCCGCCGCAATGTGAACTTAGATGTGGCAGCGCTTGAAGTGGCGATGATCGAGTACCCCGAGATTACTCCTGATCCCTTTGTAGAAATTCTTGACTCCTACGCTGTTGAACTTTCTGAAAAACTCACCCCTCGCGCCGACGCTGAAGAGTTTATCGAAATTGCTGGCGGCTATATGTTCGACGAGTTGGGCTTTTGCGGCAATCAAGAGGACTACTATAATCCACGCAACAGTTGCTTGAACGAAGTAGTCACCGCTCGCGTCGGCAATCCCATTTCCTTGGCTGTTGTCTACATCGAGATTGCGCGTAGACTAGCCCGTCCAGTCCATGGAATTGCGCTGCCGGGCCACTTCTTCGTGAAGTACGATGACGGTGATTTCAGGGCTTACGTCGATGTGTTTCACGGTGGCCGCATTGTGAACGAACGGGATTGTTTCGATCTGGCCAGTTCCATTGTCAGCGCCCCGGTGAACGACCCAACCTACCTTGCACCCGTCGAGAACCACCAGATAGTGGTGCGAATGCTGAATAATCTTCGGGCCATTTATCTGAGAAACCGCGATTACCTCAAAGCGTTTGAAGTGTTGTCGCTGCTTCTGGAAGCTACTCCTAATTCCGGCGATTGTTTCCTCCAGCGTGGCGTCGTAAACATTGAACTACGCAAGTTCGATCAGGCCAAAATTGACCTGCAGCGATACCTTACGCTGGAACCAACCGCTTTGGATCGGGGAGCAGTAGAACAACAGATCCGAGTGATTGATCAGTGGCTTTCCAAACGCAAGGTTAGTGAAAAGTACTCTTAGATTCTCGTACCCACCTTAAATCTCCTCCCTTCCAATAAATCCCAATCTTCAGTAGCATTGAACTTGCACCTCACGTGTGACCCAATCCAAAAGAAGGATCGCTAATATAGAGATGAAAAGAAGAAGCTTTCTTAAGTCAGTCGGTAGTGCGGCCGCAGTCGGCCAGTTGGCAACGGCCCAGCCGAAACAACTGAACATCCTCTTCCTGTTTCCCGACCAACTCCGCCACGATTTCGTCGAGCCGAACAACAGCATTCCGGTCCGTACTCCCAACTTGAAGCGCCTGGCGGCAGAGGGCATTCGATTCACGCGCGCCGTCACTCCCGCTCCGCTGTGCGCTCCTGCGCGAGCCTGTTTGGCCTCGGGCTTGGAATATGATCATTGCCGCGTTCCCTCCAATAACCAAAACTACCCGCTTGATCAACCGACAATGTACCAGCGCCTGCGCGATGCTGGCTATCACGTGATGGGCTGTGGCAAGTTCGATCTGCACAAGCCACAACTCGATTGGGGTCTGGATGGCAAGCGCCTGATCCGCGAGATGGGTTTCAGCGATGGCATTGACAACGAGGGCAAGCACGACGGCACCAAGGCTTTCAAGGACGCTGGGAAACCGATGGGGCCGTTCCTTAATTATCTCGACAAAAAAGGGCTGGCTCACGCACATGTGGAGGACTACGAAAAGCGCACAAACAAGGATACTTTTCCAACTCCGCTTCCCGACGAATCCTACGGTGACAACTGGATTGCACGCAACGGGCTTGCGCTGCTGGACGCCGCGCCCAAGAACAAGCCTTGGTTTATCCAAGTGAATTTCAATGGTCCGCATCCACCTTGGGACATCACCGCCAGCATGGAGAAGCGTTGGCGAGGTGTGAAGTTCCATCAACCGAACCGCTGCTTAACTTTGACTCCTGAAAACCATGTGGCCATCCGTCAGAACTACGCGGCGATGATCGAAAATATTGATCGTTGTATCGGTGATTTTCTGGCAAAGGTGCAGCAAAGGGGTGATGCCTCAAACACGTTGATTGTGGTTTCCAGCGACCACGGCGAAATGCTGGGCGATCACAATCTGTGGGGCAAGCGGCATCCATATCAAGGGTCAATCGGCGTGCCACTTGTGGTGTCGGGGCCGGGTGTTCCGAAAGGTGTCACGATTGAGGATCCAACGACTACGCTCGACCTAACCGCAACGTTCCTCGACTATGCCGGCGCTCCACAACTGAGTGGTATGGATAGCAAGTCCCTACGACCCCTCCTGACAGGCAAGAAAAATGCGGCCCGCGATCATGTTCTTTCCGGCATGGATAAGTGGCGCGTTGTGACGCAGGGTCCATACAAGTACATCCGCGGCTGGGAAAACGAGCCTTTGCTGTTTGATCTGCAAACGGATCCGCTGGAGAATCACAATCTGGCGGCGAAGAAGCCAGCCGTAGCCGCGCGCATGGCTAAGCTACTCGGCTAAGATGGCCATCATTTCTTCTTATTCTTTTTGATGGCTCTCTTCTCTGCCTTAGACTCTTTCGATTCAGGATCCACTCCGGAATCTCTCAGCATCTTTAATCGATCCTGGACGTACAACGCATCCGCTTGCGATCGGTCCACCGGACCTTCTGCTCCCAACAACAGCATGCGCCTGTAGAGATAGTCTGCAGGCCTTGCTTCGCTGATGATCACCATCCCTTCCGATGTGAAGTTCTCCAGCAGCGCACCAATGTCATAGCTTATGCCAGCCTTTGACAATAACGGCGATTGCTTCTCCCACATCCTTCCGCCGTCTGTGGTTTTCCAAAAACCAATCTCGCTCTTATCTCCGTTCTGGCTGTTCAGAATCGCACGAACATTGGTTGGTGATTCGACAATCAAATCTCCGTCACCGTTTCCGCCACCTGGGAGAATGTCTTTCGGTTCAGTCCATTCATGACCCGTCCAGCGGGAATAACGCACTTTGCCGCTAACCTGAAATAGCAAGTGCGGATTGCCTTTGGAGTCCACACGGCATACACCGTGATTGCACCGATCGTCGCCGCTATTCAGCATCTGGGTTTTCTGATCGGCGTATTCTTTGGTCACCGATACAGTCAGCTTTTCTCCACGAATATTCGTCCACGCTCCGTCTTTCGCATTCATTTTCATGAAATAGACGTTGCTTCGCTGGTTGGTGTGGTTCGGGTTTGCCGCACAAGGATGATAGACATAGGAAGCCACAATCGTATCTCCCACGCCCTTGCCAAACCATGCGTACCAAGAGTCGTGGACAGTGGGGTCCGCAGATTGGGCCTTGTGCTTAAGCACAGAAACGGGAGCCCTAAATGTCCGGCCGTCATCGGAAGACTTCTGGTAAACCCAGTCACTGCGATGGGCACCATGCCGGTAGAAAAGATAAATTGTTCCGTCGTCCATTTGGACAAACTGGGGGTACGTCCCAAAAGGCGAAATGTTCTCCATCACCTTCCACGAGGAAATATCTTCGGGGTTCTTTGAAACCAGATGTGTCAGTTTCCCTCCGCGTAGCGAACCGGGTGTTCCCAAAGTATTCTTACCCAGCACCGGACTTCCACCGTGGGCACCATACACCACATGAATATAGCCTTTGCTATCCACCATCATTGCGGGCTTGCCATGGTTATCCAACTCGCCGTTCGCAACTGGGTCCGGAGTCTTACCCATCAGATTCACTCCCGCAAGCACCGGCCCAGACCACTTCTTTTTGGCGTGGTTGTAGGCGGCAACGTAGGAATCTTCATGAGGCCCTTGATAGGCCAGATAGGTTGTGCCCTTGAAGAACTCTCCGGTGGGGTGTTGCAAGGTTGTGGAAGGATTGCCGAATCCATTGTCGGTGAAATAATCCACGTTCGGAACGTCCGCCGCGTGGCTTACAAGAACAAACAATGGCAAGAGGCTAGATGTTTTCATGACCATCTACAATGTAACAAACAATGGTCGTCATTCTTAGAATCTCCCGGCACCATCCTCACAATGCCGGGAGCGCGATGTTGCTTAGTCCAATCGTAACCGCAGAATCTGCCCGCGCAGCTCAAGAATATAAAGGTCCTTGGTTGCTTCGTCGTAAGCAAGGCTCACAGGCGTGATCAAACCGCCGGCAGCCACCTGAGGGACAGCCGTATCGTAGCGCAACAATCGGCCTGGAGGTGGTGCCGCTGCGCTTTGATTTGCACTAAATTCCAACACAAAGAATTGGCTCTTGCCATCTGGCAACACGCGGCGGAAGATGTCGGTTGCCGAAGTCAACCCGAAGATGAATGGCTCGGTTGTGCCATTTGGATTGATGGCAAGCACTCGAGCGTTTCCTGGCACAAACGGGAACCCCGTCAGGAAACTCACTAATAACTGATTGCCGTAAATTCGGATGCTGGTTGGTACTGCATCACCCACTGGCGGACCTACAGGTGTTGGGTTGGCAATGACTGGGAAGCGAGTGATTCTGCGCCACCGTCCCGTTGCCGTATCTACTCTTGAAACGGAGTCGTTCGATGCATCGGAAACAAACAGATCGCGCCCATCGTCCGATAAAGCTAATCCCCAAATGTTTGAGAACTTATAAAGCAGCGGTGGCGGGGCCGGTTCGGAAATCGGGAACCGTGCCAGAATCGAGACGCGAACGCTCGCACCACTGGCGTTGGTGATGTCTACTTCCGTTGCATCGTTTAATGTCTGCCGCAGTTGCGGTGTGAATTGAAAAGAGCCTGCAATCGAATCGATGTTGCGGTCGAACTTCAGTTCCAGGATAGAACTAAACAGCGGAGATGAATATCCATCTGGATTGAACCTGCGAACAACTGGTACGTCTGGAACCGTGCGTTCGGTATCACCACCCCCCATAGCCAAATATAGTGTCCTGTCTCGAATTGCCATGGCGGTAGGGCCGCCGGGTCCTCCAGTAACTTCCGGACCGGATGGCAGGTTCTCGATGAAGTTGCTGCGAGTTCCGCCACGCGTCACAAGGGAGACTCGTCCGCTGTTAGGAGCCAGACTCGTTTCGGTTACCAGGAGGTTCCCAGCCGGGGTGACGACAATTTTTTGGGGGCCCTGCAGGCCAGTAACCAGAACTTGGGGCTGGCACCAGAGCACTGTTGAAGTCAAGGTTATTGTCAGGAAGCGGAATAGGTTTAGGGTTTTTGCTTGCATATTGGCGAGTCTAAGCCACGACGCTGATGAAAAGTCATGGATTCTGGATTCAATATGCACCTCATTGCGAAGCTTGCTGAAAATGAAAGGCTTGTAGGCTAGTCTCAACAGTCGTATACTTTCAATTGTCTCTTTGAAATGGCCACACAACTCCAGCCCAACTCCCACGAAAAGTTGGTTTTTGGTCCCTTTGAGTATTACGAAGGTTCGGGCGAGCTTCGCAAACATAGCACCCGGTTGCGATTGCAGGGGCAGCCTTTGCGGATACTCTCCGTCTTATTGGATCGGCCAGGTGAAGTGGTTTCGCGAGCGGAGATGCAGCGCTTACTTTGGGGTGGCACAACCTTTATTGATTTTGAACAGGGACTGAACGCTGCGGTTAACAAATTGCGGCAGACGCTGGGCGATTCTGCCGATCAGCCACGCTACATTGAAACACTACCCGGCCAAGGCTACCGTTTCATCGCGCCAGTTCTTCGGGTTGCGGCAGGTCAGCCAATCATCGAAATTGCAGGTCCAAAAGTTGTTCAAGAAACCCCGCTTTCTACAGCGAAGTTGAGACCAATGTGGCCCGTGGCGGCTGGTGCCCTGTTGCTTGCTGTTGCCGCAGGATCCTTTTGGCTTGGTGCCCAGCGCGGCGCAAACAAAGAGAATCTGAAGGCAGTCCACTTCGCTGTATCTCCTCCAACGGGTTTCGCTCTGGTAGCGGCTGCCAACCGCCAGTCTTTCGCGCTTTCACCCGACGGTACACGCCTAGCCTTTACAGCCATGGATTCCAGCGGAGCCCACAGCCTTTTCCTGCGGGAATTGAATGCCCAGGAATCTCGCATGGTGCCCGACACTAGAGGTGCTCACACTGTTTTCTGGCCAGCCGATAGCCGTTCCATGTTTGCCACTGTTCGGGGTAAGTTGGTCCGCCTTCCCCTGGAGGGTGACGCGCACGTTGTCATCAGTGAAACGTCTTTTTACCTGTTTTCCGCTGCTGCAATTAGTCCCAGTAAACTCCTTCTTAGCAATCATTCCTTCGGCGCAGTTGTGTCCCCTTCAGGTGGAAGACCTTCCCAGCATAGCCCTCATACCTGGCCTCAAATGTTGCCCGATGGAAAGCATATCTTATACGTCGCTTGGGATCCCAAACCGGCGAGTTTCATGGCGCGCGTCGCCGAGTTTGATGGGACTGCCCCTGCGCAGGATTTAGTCGAATCGCAATCCCGTGTAATGTATGCCGAATCCGTTCTGCATCCCGGTACCGGTTATTTGATGTATCTACGCGCCGGGAACCTACTAGCACATCCCTTTGATCCGAAGTCTCGTAAGTTGACGGGAGAGGCCATCCCAATCGCGAGCAGGATCTATTCGTTTTTCACAGGTGCAGCCGATTTTTCCGTCTCCCAACAAGGAACGCTGGCCTATCAAAGCTACGTAAGCCGTTCGCAATTAGCATGGGTCGATAGGCAGGGTAATCAGGTTGGCACCATCGGGCCGCCTAATAGCAGCGTTAAGTCCGGACGATTGTCCCCTGATGGACAAAAATTTGCAGCAGTGATTTACGACATTGAGCTAGGAGCGCAGGATATTTGGCTCTTCGACATTGCCTCTGGTGCGAAGCGTAAATTATCATCCACGCCCTGGTTAAGGGATGCACCAGTGTGGTCACCTGATTCGCAAAAGCTGGCCTTCCTGTCTGGGAATCGCAACGCGTTTCCTCGCGTGCGCGTTCGAGGCTTAGGGGAGGAAGCAGTTGAGGAAGATGTCCCGGGCGACGGTTTTCAATTGCCTGCCGACTGGTCACCTGATGGACGATTTGTCGTTTTCGCAAACACCGGTACGCCAACCTTCGCCAATGAAACACAAAGTGATGTGATGGTGGCCGACATGGCTAATGGGAAGAACGTGATGCCACTGTTGGACACACCATTCCACGAAGCCAACCCGATCTTCTCTCCCGATGGAAAATGGCTGGCGTTTACTTCCAATGAATCCGGTCAGGCGGAATTGTACATTCAGGCGTTTGAGTCTTCTGGAAAACCTCGTTTAGTTGGTGAACGTTTTCCTGCTACTAAGGGAGGTGTGGTGGCTCTGCGTTGGAGGCGCGATGGGAAGGAGCTCTTTCACTTGGGCTTCAATGGTAAGGTTTATGCAACTCCAGTGAACCTTTCTAAGAAGCCATCATTTGGCGCGGCCAAGGAACTATTCACAATCAGCACGGCTGCCCGGGCGGCAATCCATTCCTTGGATGGCTTTGATGTATCGGCAGATGGGCAGCGGTTTGTTATTCCAGTTACAACTTCACCGGAGAACTCTGCACTCATCGTGATCCAAAATTGGGAAACGGCGTTGCTGCCCAAGCCTTAGCCGACAAAGGCCGGGGTGGCCTCGTGTCGGCGAATACTTAGGAGAGTTTCAACAAAATGAAATCAGAAATCTACCTTATTCGCCACGGCGAAACCGCATGGAGTCTTTCCGGTCAGCACACCGGCCGCACGGACATTGCACTCACTGAAGCCGGCAAACTGCAAGCTGCCGGCATTGCCGCGCGGCTTGGTCAAAAACAATTCCAGTTGGTTCTCACCAGCCCCTTACAACGGGCTGCTGAAACTTGCCGGCTAGCTGGGTTGGGCGAAGTGGCCCAAGTGGAACCAAATTTAATGGAATGGAATTACGGGAACTACGATGGTCTTACCTCCTCGCAGATTCGAGAAAAAGTCCCCGGCTGGACCGTGTGGACCCACCCTGTTCCCGGCGGTGAAACAAAATCCGAAGTCGCCGCCCGCGCATCAGCAGTGTTGGCCCGAGCCCGCGCTGCTGGTGGGAACGTGGCCCTGTTTTCCCATGGTCATTTGCTGCGTGTCGTGTTAGCCACATGGTTAGGGTTGCCTCCTGAAGATGGTAGGTTGTTCGCCCTAGCAACGGCATCCATTACTATCCTTGGCTATGAACATGAAACACCTGTGATTCTTCTACGGCCCTAATTCAACGTGCAGCAGCGCATGACAACCGCCGATCTAATGAGGAGCGGAAATGAACTTCTCACGTCAATTGTTTTTAGCTGCGTTGTCTGTTTCCTGCGGCTACAGCATCAACATTTCACGATCCACCATAAGCCTCACAGCGGATGAACAGGCCTGCACTCTGGGGCGTCCGCTGGATGTATTTGCGCCTTCCGCCGGGCAAGTGTTCTTCGGGTTCACTGCCAACTCTGTGAACAGGGGTGATTCGCTTTTAATCGAATGGCTCAGCCCGCAAGGGAGCGTCCTGCAATCCACTCCATACAGTGGCCTTCCTGCAACAGGGCAACTCTGCTTTTTGACGCAACTGCCCGTAGCAGGTTTCGAGGCTGCCACCAGCCCGGGAATCTGGAAAATTCGCGTCACTTCAAATGGCCGAATTCTAAACGAACGAACATTTCAAGTCACTGCCGATCCCAACGCCGGGAAGTTTCACGTCGCCTCTGTGGAGCGAACTCCGCGCACCGATGCAACAGAATTCACCTTGAGCGGATCCGGCTTTGAGCCCACTTCGATAATCCACATCGCGCAGTACACGAAGTCCGGTGGATGGAAATATCTTCACCGGATGGAGCCTTCCGCTTTCAAACCAACTCAAGTGAAAGCAATACTTGCGGGCTCGATTCCAGTAGGCGAGTACATGGTGATTGTGCGCAATTCCGATGGCCGCATTAGTCAGCCTGCGCGCCTGCTGGTGGCAACTGATACTGGTTACAAACTCCCGCTAGCTGCCGGTGAGCCGTGGGTGATTGCCCAAGGTCCTCTCGGAGGTTTTTCGCACTTCGGCCGGACGTCCCAAGCTTGGGACATTGCTCCTATTAATGCGAAATGCGTTGTGGCCATGCGCGGTGGCATCGCTCACACTTTTGACGGTGGATGGGGTCAGACGCAGCATATTCGATCGTTTGGAAACTACATCACAATTGCCCATGATAACGGCGAATTCAGCCACTACGC
>JAYUSZ010000044.1:0-15565 GCA_043755435.1 Bryobacterales bacterium
GAAGTTAAAAGCTGGGTGATTGATCTGGAATATCTGCACCGCACCGATCCTCCAACAACTCTTCGCGAGATTAAGGAATGCGGATTGTTTGCGGATTGGTCCTTAGTTCGGCAAAGCAGATTGTCCACTATGGCAGCCCCTGAGCACTTCGTCCAATGGATGAGGGCCCGATATCCGAAGTTGAAGCTGTAGTTACTGCGTATTCCCGCGAGCTTCAACTTTCCAAACGGTTTCCACTATTTCGCCTCTAATACCGTAAATGTGATCGTAAAGGTTCACCGTTGGGTCGCAATGTGGGACATGGAACTCCAGCCTGTCTCCTAGTTCAATGGGATCATTTGACGTCAATTCCAATTTGCCGTGTTCGTCGCCAGCCCAGTTGTAAATTGCTTGGCCATTCCGCAGTTGCGGTGGAAAGGGACGATCCGTTGAGAAGGCTTTGAATCCGGCGTCCACAATTGCCGTCGTTCGCGTAGGCTTACTGAAAGCAGTAGCAATTACCGAAAGTGCGTAGCCGAAGTCCGAAAACTGCTTTGGGTCGGCTTTGCTGCCAATACTCATGTAGTCGATGTCCATAAACAGGAAACTTCCTGGTTGCAATTCAGTGATGCCATCCATGGCGGAATCGATGTTGTAAGTTCCCGTGGAGCCGCCGCTTAACCAAGGGCAAGACACTCCACTTTTCTCAATTAGCCAACGGGTTTCCACCGCCAATCCCATAGCTTGCTGACTTGCCAATTTTCGCGCCTCAAATCCATGGGTATGAGCGGAGGGTCCGGCGAATGCTTGAATACCTGCGAAGGACAGATTGCTTGCACTGTGAATTTGGCGTGCCAGTTCAACTGCCTCCTTACCAGGAGAAATGCCAGTTCGGCCACCTACTAACAAATCAATGGCAACATGCAATCGGATGCCTGCTGGTGAGGCAGCCTGGTTTAGCAACTCAACATTCTGAATGTGGTCCGCGCAAAAAATAGTGTCGGGATTTTGCTGGGCCAGCAAAATTGCCCTTTCGATGCGCCAAGCCCCAACCAGCGGTGTTGTGATGAGTAAGCCAGTGAGTCCTGCCCTAGCAAACACTTCCGCTTCTGATATTTTTGCCGTGCAAGTTCCTATGGCTCCTGCATTGATACAAGCTTTGGCCACCTCAATACTCTTGTGGGTTTTTGCATGGGGGCGGAAAGCTTTCCCTGCGTCTTTCAA
Source organism: Bryobacterales bacterium (assembly GCA_043755435.1). Lineage (GTDB taxonomy): Bacteria > Acidobacteriota > Terriglobia > Bryobacterales > Bryobacteraceae > JANXSF01. Next base: position 1,204 of record JAYUSZ010000044.1, read on the forward strand.
GTGGCCGGCCATCTTTTGCAGATTTGCTTCAAAAACATCCAAGTCTACAATCAGCGCCGGGGTTGGCAGGTCGTCTTTGGCCACCTTTCCGTGCAGCTTGCCAGAGGCCAGCAGTTTTTCAAATTCAGACCAGGATATGCTCATCGTGTTGTGTTTTTGGCTGTGGTTTCCACTGAACGCATAAGGCGGAGCAAATTGCCGCCATAGATTTTGCGAATATTGTCGGCACTGTGCCCCCGTTCCAAAAGAGCCTTCGTTAGCGCGGGAAATTTCGATACGTTATCAAGACCAACCGGGACGCAACCAACGCCATCGAAATCGGATCCAATCCCTACGTGATCCACTCCGGCAATTTTGATTACATGCTCAATATGAGACACCACATCAGCTAAAGTGGCGGGCACTATTTTCGAGCCAAGACGGATAGCTATTGCCTCTGATTCTTCCTCGGTGCGCTGTGGAGAGAGTTTTCCAAGCTTTGCCAATTCGGCATCTACTGCTGCTTTTCTGGTTGGGTTTGTCCAGGTGGAAGAGTTCGCTGATTTTTCCGAAAGGAATTCACAACCGAAATTAATCTGAATTACACCTTGCTTTGCTGCCAACGCGCGTATCATTTGGTCGGTCATGTTCCGGGAGATTGGACTAAGCGCTTTGCACGAGGAATGGCTGGCGAACACTGGAGCACTGCTGGTTGCAAGCACGTCGAAAAATGTCTTGTCGGAAACGTGGGAAATATCAACCATCATACCCAGGCGGTTCATTTCCTTCACAACTTGTTTGCCGAAAGGAGTAAGTCCGTTGTGACGTCCAGTATCACCGCTGGAATCAGCCCAGTTGTTGCTGTTGCTGTGCGTAAGAGTCATGTACCGAACTCCTAAATCGAAGTAGGTACGCAGCAGGCGCAGGCTATCTTCAATGGCATGTCCTCCCTCTACGCCTAACAATGCGGCAACTTTCCCATTTCGCTTTGCCGCTTCGATCTGGTCGGCTGTGGTGGCCATTTGAAACCCATTGGGATAGCGGGAAGCAATGTCGTGCTTAACTGTATCGATCATTTCGAGTGTTCGATGAGCGGCACGATTGCCTTCCACGTAGCGGCCACTCACATACACGGCGAAGAATATGGCTCCCACCCCACCTTGTTTGAGCTTCGGCAAGTCAGTATGACGCTTTGGTTGCGGTTGGCCAATGTCCATGCCATCCACGGTGAAACTGGTGACGTCGTTATGGCTATCAATCAAAAGCGCCGATTGGTGGACTCTCTGCACTTCCGCGTCATTGACTGTGCGCGGAGTTTGGGACAGCGCGATGGCTGTTGTCAGCAGCCCAACCAAAAGTTTGTTCATAGCGATTATTATCGCGCGGATCTATTTTTCCAGCAGCGCTTTCAAACGGTCGAAATCTGCGTTCAGTTTCTTTTCAATGGGAGCACGAAGGAAAACGGAGGCCAATCGTAGCCAACCTTTGCACTTGACCTGATGGATATGTTCAAGACCTTCGGACTTTATGCGGAATTGGCTTACGGCTTCCATGTCAGGACTGGTGATGCGCACGGAAAGAAATTGATTGGGAATTAGTTCGATCACTTGAGAATCCATGATGGTTCGCTGTCCTTCCACTATCACTATTTCTTGGCTGCGGCTGCCGGGTCTAACTGGGCCATCGGTGAGTGGCTTCGATTCAACTAATCCGTCAATCCAAAGACGAATTTTGGTTGGGTCCGTTAGATACGGAAATATTTTCTCAGCGGGCTGGTTGGTTGGCAGAAAGACGCGGTATTCCGCAGGTTGCCCGCCCGCTGTGTAGAGCGAAACCAGAACAGCACCCAGTGCGGCCGCCAAGCTATAGAGAAGTTTCTTTAGTGTGCTCATCGAATGCTAGTGTAGTGTCCAACAAATAACCAGATACGTCAAGCTGACCCCTCAAAACTTCCGTCAACAAGAATCATGGCAGCCGATGAACGCCCTTAAACGCTGATAAAAACACAACCAAAGAAACACGTTGCCGCTGAATCATCCAGCTTAGCGGCACAAGTGCGAAGTCAAGAAAACGGAAGATTTCACCTGTCTGATTGTTTTGCAGAAACTAAACTAGCACTTGATCAGGGGCCGGAGTTTCTTCATCTTGGTTCTCCTAATGCCACTTAAGGGCGATCCCTCCGCTGATCACGGGATTATGTTGCGAGCCGCGAATGCTGGCAAGGTTGTAATTCGGGCTTCCGGTAATGAAATCGCGGAATTCACCGCGCAGGGATATGCTGCGCCAAATTCTTAGATCTGCTCCACCACCGAAATTGAAAGCACCGCGGGCCAGTTCTCGTGGGGCAGGGTTTGCTTGAGTGTTACGCAACTGCGTGCTTTGTTCATATACTGCCAACCCGCCACCGATTGCGACAAATGGAGATAACTTCGCTTTGGGCAAGAACTTCAAACGCAAACCAGGTGTGAGATAAAGCGACGCCACGTCGCGAGTTGCCGTCAGTGGCCCTGTTGTTATTTCGCGATTGGGACTTGCAAGGAAGTGGACTTCCCCATAGAGTGCGACTTTACCGGATTCGAACAATCGACGGCCATAGTTGATCTGGAGGGCTGTGTCTGCCCCAAGTTTGATAGGTTGGCGCTCCAACGGAGTAGCACTGCCAATTGAAAAAGCGAGTTCGTTTTTTTGAGCCCACCCGATTTTGGGCATTACCAAGAAGACGCAAACACCAATAAGCCTGTTTGAAAATCGCATGGTTGTGGTGACCCTATTTATGTAGATTTGGCCAATTGCGGTCACCTTCGGTGATGTAGCGATTTGAATCCTTCATCCACTTCCGTTGAACGTCCTTGCTGTAGTTCAGGTAGAGTTTTCCAGATTCTATCTTCCATGCGTCCGGGTCGATCCCAGCAGTATAGCCATGGCCCACGGCCCAGGCGCAGTATCCGCCGTATTGCGGTAAGTATTTTTCAGGTGCAGCGGTAAATTGGGCACGATTGCTGTCGGATGCAAAGTGCCAAGTTGCACCACCCCATTGCGCGGAGAACAGAGCCGAACCCTTTTCTGCTTTGCCCTGCTCAAAATACGCGACTGGATCGTAGCCCTTGATGGCAATGCCGGAGGAATTCTTGTTGATAGGGTCTACGGGGGATGCTGCATGGACAGTGATTGTCAGTAGGAATCCAGTTAGGAAGGCTTTGCAATATTTCATGCAGATGGAATCCCTGTTTCGGCACAATATATTCCCAAGCGCAGCAATACATCGCGAAAAGACAAAAACCAAAAATATTCAACTGACGTTCCTTCTTTCATCCTCCAGGCTGCCGCCCAGCAGCCTGATGCAGAATCCATTCAGAACGTCAGAAGAGTTAATCAATCCGCGGATTTGATAATTTGGAAGTTGCTGGCCAGCAATTTGTCTTCCTGTTAAAAGAGTCTCACACCCCGTCCACAAAATACCTCTTCGCGTTTTGCAAGCTTATGAAAAGATGCTAAATTGCGATTTTCAATGCCGGTGACCGTTCTTGTTTGGAGAGTTGGATTCTACAGAAACTAAGTAACGTTAGCCGACGTAGTTCCCACTCCTTCTATCCGCGCTCGAACACGATCACCCGCTTTGATTCGAGCTCCTTTTGGGCAGCCGGTGGAAATCAGATCTCCTGGGTAGAGCGTGAAGAAATCGCTATGGAAGCTCACCAGTGGGTATGGCCGGTGGCGCATGTTGCGAACGAAATCACGGGAGCAAATTCCGTCGTTATGCTCGGTGATCACTTCAAGCGAGTCCACATCGGCTATTTCATCTGCAGTCACGATCACGGGTCCGAAGCTAAAAAAAGTATCAATACTTTTTGCGCGCGTCAGATAGCGAGGGTTCTTTGCCAGAACGTCGAGGGCGGTCAAATCGAGTGTGGTAGTGTACCCGAAGATAACCGAAGGAACTTCTTCCAGCGGAACGAAGCGGCACTTCTTTCCGATGACAATTCCCAACTCCCCTTCAGCGTCCACATCGTTTGAAACTCTGGCTGGGGGCAGAATAATGTTCCCACCAGGTTCGAACATGCACGAGGCTGGCTTCATGAAGCTTCCCGGTTCTTCCGGCTGCACTGCCTTAATGTCTTCGGCGTGCGATTTATAATTTAAGCCAATGCACCAGATTTTTGGCGGAACGGGGTAGGGAAGCAGTGGAGTCACTTCCGTGGGTGGCAGCGCCTTTGCTTTAGCCGCTTCGCGCAGCGGGGCCAGATCGCCGGATTGAATAATCGCAAGCAAATCGTTGGGCACTTTCGATCCGAACTTTGTATTAATTTCGTTGATTGGTGCAATCCCGTTCGTGGTAACAACGCCGGCGTGGACCTGACCGTGGTGAAGAAATCGTATTAGTTTCATATCCTCTCAAATCGATCTGGCAACATCCACCAGATCGGTAAATAACCCATAAGCGGTTTGTTCCACCGTGGGGTTCAACTCCAAAATACCAAGAGTGCCCATGTGGTCTGTCTCCAATTGCAGCAGGTTGGATGTGCCTTGCAAGCGGGCCAAGGGGTCGTTGCGATCCAGCGCCTCGGCTTGGACGCGAAGTTGGATTGCATTATCTGATCGCCACGCTCGAGCAACCAGTGCAACGATTTTATCGGTTCCTTCGATACTCGCAAGTTCCTGAGGCGTGAGGTGTCCAATCCCTGTGCGGTCTACATCGGGCGGAGTCATTCCTGCATCCATTAATACATTGGCGAGAGCGGCGGTTTTTGCAGCGGAGTCCCAACCATCAATATCGAAACCGGCATCGGCTTCCGCAATCCCCAATTCCTGGGCGGCGGCGATCCCTTCAGCCATTGAAGCTCCTTCACGCATTTTCTGCAGCACTACCTGCGTTGTGGAATTGAATACAGCGGAGAATCCAAGAATGGTGATCCCTGGCAAATCATGACGAACCATGTTGAACACTGGAGTGCCGTCCATCACTGTGGATTCAAATCGGAAAAGGAGTTGACGGAAAGCTGCTTCGTTCCGCAGTTCCCTATAGGCATGGGCAATGGGGCCTTTGTTGGCAGTGATGACGTGAATTCCTCTGGCAAATGCTGCACGAATATGGTTGATTGCCGGCTGGCCGTCGTGGGGGCTGAGTGATGTAATTTCCACCACTACTTCTGCATTGGCTTTGTCTAGGAATTCTTCAGGAGAAGCGATAGGCAGGCCAAACGGTGTGGCCTCAGTGATGCCACCAAGATCGAAGGCGGATCCATGATGTGCCGTGTGTACAGCCACGATACGAAACGGATAAACCGCCTTATGTTTCTCCAATAGCCGGGCGAAACTTCGACCTACACTTCCGAAACCAAACAGGGCAATATTCAAGTGAGTTAGAACTCCAGCTTGTCAATTAGATTGCTGAGTTCTGATTCTAGCGCAATCTTCCTCTTGCGCAATTGTGCCGTCTTGTCTCGTAGTTGAGCGATGGTGTTTTCCTGCTCAGCCAAATCCTTCACGTATTTTTGGACCAGAGCTTCTTGACCAGCAACACGATTCAGGCTTCCCAGATTCTGGCGCAGACGTTCCTGATCCTTGATGATTTCGGCCGATTGCTGCGTGGTTGATTCGAGTTCCGTATTGGCGGCGGCAACTTCGTCCTGCTTGGCCTTGATCCGTTCCAATCCTTGACGTGCCGCTGTGGTGAGGGCTTTATTTTGAACCCAAATAGCAATGACGTTAGAACTGATATCACTGACGTAGAGAGTTTCCTCTGCCTGCGATTCTTCAACTACCGGGAACTGCGTGGACTGATTGGGCGCTAGCTTCACTTCGAAGCGGTTCGATTTATCTGTGGATTCGGAAGGTTTCGTATTGACGAGTTTGTACCCTTGCCGGATGGGGCGCTCAATGATCAAGGTCTTTGCTTTGACGTCCACATTCTTGATTGTGTAGACAACTGATTCGCGAATGGAACTCTTGGTGGTGAGCATTCCTTTTCGAAGATGGACTTCGCGGATGGGGCTGACTACGGAATCGATTGCAGTGGTGATGCGAGTGCCTAGATCGATCCCATAACTGATCAAACGCTTGTCCGCAGCTTTCAATGTTTCCATCAGCGCCTCGCCGCCGTAGGCACCGGAATCGTAAACGGTGATGGGTCCGCCGTCGAGAGTCTTGCCGGTTGAGTTAGAAATCTCGGCGGCATTACGGGGGTTGGGCACGCTGTGATCGGAATAGATAAGAAGTTTGCGGGCACCGAGTTTTTGTTGCAGGAAGGGAATCATGGCTGATTCGTTGCGCTTTACGGTGACTGGAGTGGCGAAGCTGTATTCAAAGAGCTCGCCCATTTCGCGGCCTTCGGCGCTTACGGCGATGGTGGATTGGGAAGGGTCGGCCCTGGCTAACGAAACAGACTTATTCATTGCGCCGAACTCTTGAAGTCTCTCCGATTGGTTCATTCTCATCTGTGCAACTGGCGCTGGCGGCGGTGGTGGGGGCGCTCCTCCGATGACCCCACCTGCGTAAACCTCTGGAGCAATCATGCGATCCTCGGCCAGTTCAGCCTTCGGGCGAACCATGAATTTTGGATCGTAAAGCTTTGTGATAAAGGAAATTGGGCGACCAGATACAACCGACAATTTGATATTGGTCCAATCGTCTGCCGTGGTGTTGTCAATGATGGCCCAACCCTCCAGCATCGGTTCGCCAGTGAGGGGAAGTTGCAGGCGGTAACTGGATTTCCAGGCTGGCATGGGGATCATGTAATTGGCAGAGATCTTGCGGCCTTTCTTGTCTGCGGAATCGATGTAGACACTGCGTTGATCCTTGTTGCGGGAATTGCCGACAGCGGTCAAATATTCTCGCAACTGCAGTTGAAGGGAAGGGTCGGTGAGGCGGAGCGATTGTACTGCGCTGAGGTCAATTGTGCGCAGATCTCCAGCGTCGGTTAGAACCACAAGCAGTTCCCTGGAGAGCTCCTTATTATCTTTGTCAGTTGTAACTCGTCCGGAGACAATGGCTGCTTTGATCGGTTGATTTCCATATTCAACTTCAACCCGAGCACCTTTGAGCTGATCCAGAAATTGGGCCAGCGATTGGCGGTCGCCCAACTTGAACGGGAAGTCGGCAAGGCGGTTGGCGAGCGGTTGGCTGGAATCATAACGGACGCCGGTGATCTTTCCGCCGCCGGCTTCTTCAACGGTGAGAGATTTCAAAACATCGTCCATATCTGTGGCTTTGAAATCGAGTTTCGCGGATTCTCCAGATGCAAGATCGCCGGATCGCTCAAAGAACGCGACTCCGTGTTTATAGAGAATCACTTGGCGAACGGGGAGTTCTGCGGCCGCCATGATTCCGGCGGTGGCCAAGGCGGCAGGTAGGGAACGGGTAAGACGACGCTTCATTTTGGGTTTAGTTCTCCTCTGAACAGGTATTCGATTAGCCATGCAATCCTTTCATGATGGGTTGAATATTCTATTTCCAATCTTCATCATGCCGCTTTTTAGTACTGAAAGGCAGATGTTTTTTGAAAGTTTCCACGAAGTTCTGAAATGTGCATGAGTTTCTAGCGGTGGGGGAATTGAGGTTAAAGTAAATACATTTATGCACAAATATGTTTTGACTTGTCAAACTGGTCTGGTAAAGTATAAGAAGAAAGGCAGTTAAAGGTAGCGCCGTTGAGGTTTGTATTTGTGCCAGCTTGAACTGTTAGAAGCCTTCTAAGAGATCCACCTTAAAGTTGGGTCCAGGTTTGGCCGATTAGGGAAATAAGAGAAGATTCTCTGGAGGGCCGTTGCGAATACAGAATGCTATTGTGATGTTGGTTTGGGTGCCCATGATGCAGCCCTCGCTTTTGCTGGCTCAGATAGCTGGATTCGGCTCCAGCTCCATTACTGGCGGCGGCGTCCGTGAAGCAAGAATTGGGCGCGGCGGAGAAGGGATTCGGCCATTTGCAAGTGTCAGCGGTGCTTACGATACTTCTGTCGGCAATGCTATTGCAACTTCCAACGGACAATTTGAAACGCAACCCTCATATGGTGTCGAAGCCGGATTCGGTGCATATGGTACCAAAGGTTGGAAACGCACTTCGATAGGGTTGAACTACCGCGGTGATATTGTTCATTACAGCGCAGCCTCTGTACAAAATGGAAGCAATCAAGTCCTGAGTCTAGCCCTTACCCATCAATTTGACAAGAAGTGGTCGGCGGAAGTAGATCTGGGGGCTGGCTCAACCAATCGGGTTTTTGGGGCGCTACAAAGCTATGTTCCATTCGATCAAAACTTCAATAGCATCCCCACAAACGAAGTACTCAACAATCGCGTGAACTATCTGCAGGCCTCTACTCATGTGAGTTACATGAAGAATCCACGATTAGGGCTGAAATTTGGCGGATCCAGCATCACAACGCGTCGATCCGTGAAGGGATTGGCAGAACTGCAAGGATACACCGTTGACGGAGAAATTTTCAAAGTACTAAGCCGGAGTACAACAGTTGGCGTAGGCTATCAGTTCTTTCACTTTCACTTTTTAGGATCCTTTGGTGCTTCGGACATTCATAGTGTTTACTTGCGGGGAAAATATCGCATTAATAGAGATTGGAGTGCGACTGCCTCTATTCAGGGATATCGAGTTGAAAGTCTTGGGGCAACGGTTGTCCCGCTGAGTCCAGAAATAGCTGCTTTGTTTGGCAGAGGTGCCGCTCTGGAGGCGTTTTACCGGATCGAAAGGGCTCCTGGGTTTCGATTAGGGGCAGAATACGCACGGAAGCAAGTCTTCCTATCGTTTAGCGGGGAACAGAGTGTTGCGCCTGGGAATGGCATTTTTCTCACAAGCCGACAAACAAGCGCAAATGCAAGTTTGAGTTATACGGCTGAGAAAATTTGGAATTTTGGATTCAATCTTGCTTATACTCGGTATTCCAGCCTCACGCGATCCTTAACCCCGTATCAAGCAATTTTGGCAGGTGTCGGAGTTACGCGAAAGATGCCTTGGCTTGGCGCAAGTTTGTTTGTTCGGTACGACGCCCGTAAGTTTGAGCAATCCTCGCTTACAACGGTTAACCAAAGCGGGTACAGGGCATCGGTTGGAATCGGTTTCAGTCCAAGAGCTGTGCCACTTTCGCTGTGGTAAAGAAAAGGCTCCTTATCGTTGACGACGAAGAAGCACTTCTTGTGCTACTTGGTCGTTACTTGACTCGTTCGGGATATGAAATTGTAACCTGTTGCAATGCTGAGGGAGCGCTCGAGGAATTGACTAAAGAGTCTGGATTTGACCTTGTGATTGCGGATCTAACTCTTCCAGATATGAGCGGAGTGGATTTGTTCTTGAGACTGCGCGGATCTTACCCTGATCTTCCGGTACTATTGTGTAGCGGCTACCCATTTGACACTGAAAGTCTTCCCCTAGCGTGTCGAAAAGCAGTCTGGTTCATACAGAAACCTTTTAGCCCCAGTTCGCTTTCCTCACGATTGGAAGAAGTGCTAGCCCGGTAGAAACCCCTGGGGTTTTGCCCAGCTAACGGCCAGCTTCTGATCCACCTACTCGAACTCTCTGTGCAAGGCCCTCAAGGCTCTGTGCATTTTCTGACCAAGTTTCGGCTTTCACACTTTTTGCAGCCTCAGCGGTCGCAGCCGTCAGGCGAAGAAGACTAAGTTGAAATTCAACGTGGGAATCGAGTTCAATGGAAAGGTTCATAACTTAATTCATCGGCTCTTCTTAAGCAGTTCTTTAGTGATAAAAGTGGCAAAATTTCCGCTGACATTTTTTCGACGTCCCGCCACGATTACACCAGCCACTCGTCTGGAATTCCTTTTCAGAAATGATGTAGGAAACTGCTTCGACGCCGTCAGTCATTTTAGACTTTCATTCTTGAAAGGCTAAAAATGGTTTAAGGCTCAAGGGTTTAGGTTGGGTGGGATTGTAGAGGAAGGGATTTGGTGGGAAAACTACTTGAGAGGAGCTGACTTCTGTGGGATAATTGGAAGAACAACCTCTGATCCTTGAGCCTTTTCCGTTTGCATTACACCTTTACTAGAGCAAACGGAATACCAAACCCCAAAGACACTTAGTTTCTTGGCATCTCCTGCTATTGCGTTTCCCTCTAATTGATACAAATCCTTTAATTACTATAGTATGCGCATTTGGAGCCGCCCTTTGTGCGGAAGTATAGATCAGGCGACGGCAGATAAATTTTACAAGTGAGGGACTAAAGGTCTGTCACCATTACCGTTTTGAACAATCCGTAAACCGTAATGGTGACCAATCTGAAACAGGGGACTTAAGTTCTGGAGGAAGATTTTTCAGGGGAGATTTCTGGTTCCCACGCTACACGCCCTCTTTCACGGCGAATACGGGCAATGGACTTCAAATAGAGCTTGCCGAACGCAAACAGGCGGGCGTGCGACGCCCCGAAAGCTCTGGGCTTGTAATGGAACGGTACTTCTCTGATCCTGCACTTCAAGTAATACTGTTTGGCAAGGAGTTCTTCCAAGAATTCAAAATCGCGAGCCTCCACTTTGAGCTTTAGACAGTGGCGTGAATAAAGCCTAAAGCCGCTGGAAACATCCCGCACTGGCAGCCCCAGCGCAATTCGATAGACACCGTTCAATATCCAACTCAGAAATTGGCGAAACCAATCAGCATCGCTGGCCCCGCCAAGAATGTAGCGCGATCCGATAAAAATGTCCGCAGTCGATCTTGCGTGCCACATTTCCAAGAGTGTTTCGGGAGGGTGCGATCCGTCGGCATCCAACGTGGCGACATACTCACCTTTGGCCATCGCGAAGCCCGTCATCAAGGCACCGCCATAACCACGTTCTGTTTGTTTTACGAATTGAGCTCCGTTTGAGGTGGCAACTTGGCGCGATTGGTCCTTACTACCGCCATCGACCACAATAATTTCATAGCTAATATTGTCCTTTTCCAAATAGTTCTTCAATCTGGGAAGGAGCAATTCAAGATTTGGGGCTTCATTCCAGGCGGGCAATACAATAGTAAGTTGCATATTCTCCATTTACAGCGATTTCTTATTTTTGCGTATTCGATTTGATCAACTTTGAAACCAAGTTGACTATCAATTATTGTAACGCAATGAAATTGGCTGTGTGGGGTGGACCAAACCCCATTGAATCAAAGTTGCGAAGCAATCGGCAAAGTCACTTACTTAATTGTTGCCGGAGCTTTGGAGACAACACCCTTTACGGCTTCATCAATTTGAACATCGTAAGATCCCAATGTCTGGCCGGTTGATCGCTCCAGTTCCACCCTTGCTCTTGCATAGGAACTCAACGCTGTGACTTCCGCAGCCTGGGCTGAAGTAAGGTCACGCTGGGCCTGAATTACGAAGAAGATGGTGGATGCACCAAGAGAGTATTTCTTCTGCTCTGCGTCAAGAGTCTGTTCCTGGAGTACCCGATTCTTAACCGCAGTCTGAAACCGGGCCCTGGCTTGCTGTTGGCCGATCAAAGCGTTTTCAACTTCGACGCGAATCTGGTTCAACTGCTGTTGTAAACGGACTTCGCTTTGCCGAAGCGTTAGTTGGTCTCGCTGCATATCTTCTTTCGCCTGACGGTTGCGGATGGGAATATTGAGCGTCACGCCAGCTGAATAGTCAGGGAAGTTGCGAGAGAACACCTGTTTTAACGCTGTTGCATAACCGCCAAGAAAAAATTGATCCACTGAGTTTGCCGGCCTCAACGTAAAGTTTTGATTCGCTGCTCCAGGTACAGGGGGAATGGGAATTGAGTTCACGTCTCCAGCCAGGGAGTTGTTGCGCAGATCAAAGAAGGCGTCCAGGGTAGGCAACATTGCATTCCGCGTTCCCTTCAGTCCTAACTTTGAATTTTCGATGGCAATCCTCTGCTGCTCCAATTCCGGCCGCAACTGAACTGCTTTCTGAATCAAGTCTTGAACCGGTTGGATGGCCTCCGAATCAGGCATTGAGATACGGTCCGTAGGGATAATATGAGCTTCGGACAAGCCAGGGCTGGAGATGCCAGTGCGGCTTAGAGCATTCTTCAACACCGTCTCCTGTTGCAAAACATTGGTTTCGGAAATGGTTAGGTCTTGCTGACTCCGTGCAACCTCCGCTTCAGCTCGAATGATTTCAATCGGCGCCAGGGTTCCAATTTCCACCTGCTTCTTATTGTCATCATATAATTTCTGGTTCAAGGCCAAAGCCTGTTTTTTCACACGCAGGTCTTCATTAAAGCTCACCAGATCCCAGTAAATGTTTATCACGCTGGAAACTGTAGTGATCACCTGTTGGCGGAAGACCAGTTCAGATACAGTGATACTATTTCTTGCAATATGAATATTGCGCCGGTTCAAGTCCAGTCCAAACCCTTGCAAAAGGCGCTGTGTAACGGATAAATCCGCAGTCACCGAACGGGACGGGTTGAAATCGTTCCGGCCAGCGTTTTGAAACAGAAAGTTGTTGTTGAACGATAACGTCGCCGAAGTTCCGGTGAGCCAGTTCTTTGACATTGCGAAGTTGGCCACTTTGTTGTTTGTGATCAGTGAATTAGTTCCTGTCGCGAACAAACTTGTTTGCGGAGTTGTTCGATGCCCCCAACTGAGAGTGGTTTGCAACACCGGATCCAGACCCGCCACTTGAGCTCCAGAGGTAGTGTTTGTCTGTTGGGCACCCAATGAATTTGTAGCGATGCCTGCACCTCCAACCGACCCTGCTGTGGATGAATTACTTACTCCGCCGGTAAATGCGCGTGCGGCTCCTCCAGCAAGCGATCGCCGGTAATCGGATTGGGCGAGTTGAGGACCATATCGCTGCACTTCAATGTCAAGATTGTTTTCCAGTGCAAGTGCAATTGCGTCCTGCAGCGAAAGGTAAATGTTCCCTCCACGCATCAATGAATCCAACCGATTGGAGTTGGATAGCTTGATTGGTGCCACCTCTTTCCACTTGTATGGATCGGTTGCATTGTTAATCCAATCTCCCACGCGGTTCGCATTCATTTTAGGGGTTTGCGCAAAAGACGGCGCTGGAACCAGCATTAGGCTGGAAAGGATTATGCTCAAGTAAGGTTTATAGGCCATGGGCGTTAATTGAAGGAAACGTTTCTCAACTAAGAGATGTTCCCGAAAAAGTTCAGATCGGAAATTTCTATAGTAGCAGTTCATTGCCCAATTGGAAATTTTTGGCAACTTGCTAGTATGTAAAGACTTTGATTGCTTACTCAAAGTTACCCATGCCCGTGGTTGGCCGCAGACGGGAAAAGTCGTCCCACAATCGGACACTTCGCTGCTGCTATATTGGGCTAGCGTGACTGAGCAAACCACTAATCAAATCATGCGCCGCTTTGAAGAAACCGGTGCCTACCTTAACGGCCATTTTCGCCTCACCAGCGGCTTGCACAGCCCGGAATTCCTGCAATGTGCCAAAGTATTGCAGCATCCAACCATCGCTGCAGAATTTGGGGAAGGACTTGCCGCTGAGTTTAGGACGTTAGCGGGAAGGGTTGACCTGGTTGTGGCACCGGCCATGGGTGGACTGATTATTGGACATGAAGTGGCAAGGGCTCTTGGAGTACGTTTCATTTTCACTGAACGAGATCCTGAAGCAAAAATGGTTTTGCGGCGTGGCTTCAGTTTGCAACCAGGGGAGCGGGCGGTTTTGGTGGAAGATGTAATTACCACCGGAGGCAGTTCGATGGAAGTGATTGCGCTGATCCAGTCTCTTGGTGCAAAGGTACTGGCAGCCGGATCCATCATTGACCGCAGCGGTGGCAAAGCCGATGTGGGTGTGCCGCGGGTTGCCTTGGCCACCTTAAATGCAACTACGTATGAACCCGAGGCCTGCCCACTTTGCCAACAGGGCTTGCCGGTGGTCAAACCAGGATCGCGCCCGGGCAAGTAAAATGCGCCGCATCAAAATCACACTGTCCTACGACGGTGGAGCGTATCACGGTTGGCAAATTCAGCCCACCGGCTTAGTTACCATTCAAAGCGTACTTGAAGAAGTGCTGCTGCGTATTGAGAAGAAACCTGTTACCGTGCTTTCATCCGGCAGGACGGACGCGGGAGTGCATGCTTTGGCCCAAACAGCGGCGTTCTCCCTGGAAAACCCGTTGCCACTGGAAAACCTCAGGCGTGCCATGAATTGGTTTCTGCCAACGGATATTCGAATTCTGAATGTGGAAGAAGTTCACGCCACATTTCATCCGCGCTTCGATGCTGTCTCGAAACTTTACGAATACCGGCTATTTCGCGAGGAAATATGCCCGCCCTTTGTTCGCCGCTACGTGCATTATTTTCCGTACCCGTTGAATGAAACGGTCATGATTCAAGCCGCACCCATATTGGAAGGTACGCACGACTTCTCCGCATTCGCGGCAACCGATTCCAAAGATCCAAAGGGTTATTCAAAGGTTCGGACCATTTTTAAGTCAACTGTGG
>JAYUSZ010000045.1:0-15548 GCA_043755435.1 Bryobacterales bacterium
CCGCTGCCTGAACTTCCTCATTTTTGCAACATTTTCACGATTTGCGCCAGGTTCCTCTTCCCCTTGGTCCCGTCCACGGGCGCGACGCTTTTAAGGAACTCGCGCAAAACGGAGCACGGGCGGCGAGGGACTTTCGTGTTCCTTTACTATTGGTGGCCCGCCGCCGGGCCCTTTGCGCTTCGAAGGAATACGCTCAAACGGAGTTGCCCGAAGGTGGCAAAAGACTCGGCCAGAATGGACCACCCCCTAAGCCCCAACCCGCAATCTGCCGAAAGTAGAGATAGGCATGAATCGCGCACCCTGGTACCTACCCTTCCTCCTGATTCTGCCAGCCTTCTATCCGCTGGCTTACGAGTGCCTCCATGTCCCACCGAATCAAATCCCTACAGGGTTCATCCATACCGACATGCCCTCCTACGTCGCCAACGCCCGGGAGCATTTCGACGAAGGATTCCATCTTACCTATGGCAATCCTTACGCCGGCTATGGAACGCCTCGCATCTTTTTCCAACCTCAAACTTTAGTGCTGGCCCTGTTCCTGCGTACTGGTCTTAACCCCGGCGTCGCCTATCATCTATTCGGACTTTTCGCCCAACTGTTCGCCGCCTTCGTTGCCGTTCGTCTCTATGAAAAACTGGCTGGATGGCAAACCACAGCCCAGAAAATTGGCCTCTGGTGCCTGTTCTGGGGAGGCGGATTGCTCTCGTTAGTGGGGCTCGCCGTCGGTCATTTTACCGGTGCACCAGCAGCCATGGCTTCTCTATCGCTAGACCCCAACGAAGGCTGGTGGATGCTCAACTTTGGACGCAACCTGACCAGCCCTATGGAGGCCTATTATCACGGAGTCTTCCTGCTTGCTATCTGGATGCTTCTTGAAAAACGCTTTACCGCAGTCCTCGCCCTTAGCGCGCTGGCATCCATTTCCCATCCTTTCACCGGCATCAGCCTGGCTGCTGTTCTGGCTGCCTATTGCGGCTTGGAATTGCTGCTGAAAAGCAAAGCGGTCAACTGGAAACTCTTCCTCGGCTCCATCTCAATCGGCGTCCTCCACGTCGGCTACTATCTGGTTTTTCTAAACAGCATGGACGAGCATCGCAACATGCAATCGCAATGGCTGCTGGAATGGGTTTACTTACCTTGGACCTTCGGATGCGCCTTGGCCATTGTCGGATTTTTCGCCTTCACGCACCTCAGCCGCTGGAACACGCTGAAGGAGATCCTTCAAAATCCTGAAACCCGATTGTTACTCGTCTGGTTCGCAGTAATCTTCGCACTTACTCAGCACGACCTGGTGATGAAGCCCATCCAGCCCATCCACTTCGCCCATGGTTACGATTGGATGGCACTATTCTTCCTGGCCTTGCCGGCGCTCCTGGCTGTAATCAACAAACTGCTCGCCATTCAACAACCGCTGATGCGCGGCTTCGCCATGGCCCTATTTCTGGCCGTGATGTTCTCTGACAATCTGCTGTGGTTCCGCACCTTTGGAACAACTTCCGTGCAGCGCTACACCATTTCACTTAGTCCTGATCAAAAAGCAGTGCTCGATTGGATGGCTGTAAATGGCAAACCCGGCACATCTGTTGTAAGTGAGGATGAGCCCTTGAACTATCTCACTGCCACTTACACCCAGTTACGCGCCTGGTACGGCCATCCTCTTAACACCCCGCACTACCGCGAACGTTTGAGCCAGGCCCAGCGTGCCTTTGCCAATAACGAATTCATAAAGAGTGCAGATCAGCCCATCTACTACATTCCCAGCAATCAGCGAAACTGGCAGCCTCCCGCAGGTGCAGAAGCCGTTTATCGCAACAACACTTTCACCGTCTGGTCCGCCACATCCAGGCGATGGAACACAGCACGGTCAATGCCGTGATCAACTGACTAATTCGATATTCCCACGTGCGAGCGTAAGTTAGTTCAATTCGCAGCGGCCCAGGCTGCTGTGGCTCTATATACATCAAGCCCAACGCGTCCGTTTGAAGCGGCAGTGCAACACCGTTCGCTGACGCACTCCAACCAGGGAGCGCAGTAAGCCGAACACTAATAGCCTCGCCAGGTTTCGGGTTGACGTTCAGAATCAGGCGATCGCGTTGCCATTCGGTTTGAACCGGGCGATCGGCGGCGATAGTGGCAAGCATCGCATCTATCGTTTGCGGAAAGACGGTGCCTACCCATTTCATGTCGCGAATCGCTTTCGCGTTGGCGTGCACGGCCAATGCAGAGCGCGAAGGATTCACCTGGTAAATCGCCTCGCCGGCAGTGCGGTAGACCACCGGCAGCACGTCGTCGAATTTCTTCTTATCGTGAAAAGGCTTGTAGTATTCTTCGCTTTTCTCATTCGTGATGCACACATAGCCAACACCGAAAGCCTCAAGCCAGGTATTGGAAACGGCTGCCATCTTCTTTCCTTCGCCCACCATGATCTGATACATCAAACCAGGCAACAGTCCGTTAGTCGCCCCTTGTTCAAATCCTCCACCAAGTTGTGGTTGCTGGGTAAATACGTTCATCCAAAACCCGATGGTTCCAGGGCAGAACACTCGAACCCCTGGATGATTATCCTCAAACCAGCGGGACACTTTATATTCCGGCGTCCGTTCAACAGTTGACGCATGCAGAATTTGGTTGGAGTAGGCACGGCCCTCACTAAGCCCACTTACAGCCAGTATTGCCAGAGCCCCACCCGCAATCAGATGCACGTCGCGAATGGGAATCCCTTCAAACAACAGCACCAGACCGGCTAGCAGGAACAGTTCCATTTCCAGGTGATATCGGCCTGGTTGCGGTAGGAAATAGAAACCCTTTAACCAGAATGCTGAAGTAGAAATAACGCCGAAAACTATGCCGGTTAACAGCAAGAACCGCGTGGCAGCCTGCACTTTCCACCGTCCCAACAGTCGATCCAGCGACCACACTGAAACAGCCATCGCCAGAAATCCAACATATTGTTTCCAGCCCATCGAGTAGCTGCCGCCAACAAAGTCGGAATTTCGCCTAATGGTTTGTACTGTCGAAAGTGGAATCCATGCGATGGCGAATCCGTAGGTGGCAATGCCAATGCCCACTGCCGCAAGCCAATCCCGTGCGTTGCAGCGCATGGCGCACAAATACACCAGAACCGTAATTCCCAGCGCCGCCCCGCCCAGCCAGTTCGTCAATAATGCGCATGCCGAAAGCAGTGCAGCAATGGAATAAGCCCACGGCTTGCGAACTCGCAACGCCGTAACCAGCGCAGCCATCGCCAAAATCATCCAGAAAATGGAGGAAACGTGTGGACCCTCGCCCCACTCAATCATCACCTGCAATCGCCGAGGACGGAAGTACGAAAGCAATTCTCCATAGGCTCCAGGGAACAATAGCGTCGCCGGTGAAATAGTGGAAACAGCCAGCCCAGCCAACACCGCAGGTACATATCTCTTACTCAAAACACGCACCAGCACGAAGATGGCTATAGGCACAAGGCAATAGAAAATACCTGTGACATTGTGGTAAGAAAGCCCAATATCGTGAAACCACTTGCGCGAAAAGAAAGATACAATCGCCTGCAACATTGGCGGATAGGTGTTGGGCCAAGGCAAGCCGCAATACCACAGTGGGAAGAAGTTGCCTTGTGCCGATCGCTCTTTCGCCAAGGCGATGTAGGTGCTTTCAATCGAGTAAAGGCCGCCAAAAATGCTGATAGAAAATAAGCGGGCAGCGATGAACGCGTTCAGCCCGAACAGTGCGATGGCCGCAGCCAAGTCCAACAGATTTTGTTTTCGGATCGGTGGCAATTGCTTTGTCAATTCTAACCCGAAATTCTAAACGGGCGTGCTATAACTGGTCGGTGACGAAAACTCCCATCGCGATTATCCACGCCACCCGTGCGTCCATCGAACCAGTCAATCACTACTACGCACATTGCGACACAGCGCATGCCCCCCAACTGGACATTTTCAACTTACTCGACGATGGCATAATGCGCTATCTTTCATCGAACGACGTGGCCCGTTCCACCAAACGCTTCCTGCAAATGATGGCCCTCGCCCGCGATGAATACGGTGCCAAGCTAGCCATGCTCACCTGTTCCGCCGTACCCGCCTCAACAATGGCTGAATTGCGGGCATGGGATCCATCGTTCCCTGTCATCAAAATCGATGAACCGATGGCCAAAGCCGCAGTAGCCAGCGGCCGCAACATCGGCGTTATTGCAAGCTTCCCCGCAACTCTAGCTACCACCGAGGGCCTTCTCCACGCTGCCGGCGCAAAATCAGTGCATTCCATTTGCGTTCCCCAAGCCCTCGAAGCACTCTTCAATGGCGACCCCGCACGTCACAACCATCTTATCCACACCGCTTGCCTCGATCTCATTAGCCAGGCACCCACCGACGTTGTCGTATTGGCCCAAGTTTCCATGGCCCATCTGGCCCCGGAATTGCGCGACGAACTCCAAATGCCAGTTTTCGGGAGCCTCGATACCAGCCTTGCAGCCATCAAATCCCTAGTGTTGTCTTAGCTACAAAAGCCCGGTTCCCCACGGTCCCCAAATGGCCAGCGTCAGCGCCTTCTGATTGGCTTCGGCACCAACCGGGAATTGCAAAGTGGTCCCCATCGGCGTAATGGTCCGCACGGCACCCAGCCCATACAGATTCACGAACAGCGTTTGTCCATCGGGCGAAAAACAGGTGCCCGCCATTTCCAAATCATTATGAATATTTCGCGCGAAATCGAAAATATCACCGGCGGGTGTCAATCCTCTCAGGAACTGCTTGCCTGCCCCGTCTTCGCAAATCACAATGCCGCCTCGTGGACTTACATTAATGTTATCTGGAAAATCTAAATCGTGAATTCCTGGAGACTCATAAACCAAGGTGATCGTCTCAGCCACCGGATCATAAAGCCAGATCTGCCCAACCCCCGCGTCACCACCGTTCGTGGAACTGAAATAGAACTTGCCTTTGAAATACCAAATGCCTTCCAGCCGCCGGAAAATGGCACCACCCGCGTCATACCCCTGCTTGAAAACAGACGCCCAGGTGACGGTATCAATCACTACCGTTGGTGGCGTTGGATCGGGGTTAGCAATCTTCACCCAACCCACCGATAGCACGGCCCCAACTTTCTGGCCAATCGCCGTCAGGTAGTTGGCCGTATCCTTTACTCTTAACATCTCGAGGCTTCCACCCATAGTGGCCATCTCCTGGCTTAGTTGGCTTCCTTGACGGCACGAATCGATAGAACCCGGAAACATTTCCCTGGTCTTCAGTTTCGTAAATGATCCCGGTGTTTGGATCCACCGCTGCAGCCTCGTGAGCCATGCGCCCCATTTGTGTAATTGGAATCGCCAACGCCGGGCTGCCCGGAAGAGTGTTAACGGGCACCTCGAACACATAGCCGTGATTTTTCTCGGCTCCCGTTGCGGCTACCGCCTCGAAGGTCTCCTCGCAGCTTAACCAGCTACCCCACGGCGTTTCTCCTCCAGCACAATTGCGGAAGGTTCCAGTCAAGCTCCAATATTCACGCACTTTGCGCCGGCTCCCCCCTGCCTCTACTTCAACAGACGTTGTCCCGCCCCCTGCATATTTGTCGTAGGCGAACGATCGCGGACCGTAGTGTGTGTCCAACATACTATTGAGAATTCCAGCACTTGTAGAAGTGCTGTTTGCCGGCCGCGGACGCAGGCGCGATGGAGGATCAGAATCTTCGTGATTGCGGACCAGCATAATGTTCCCGTTCGATAACGGAAAGGCACCCATACCGTCCATCGCTTTAGGAACTGGATAGCCATCGGCCATCAGGTCGCCCTCAAAACTAACCACGGAATATTGAAACCCAGGAGGCAAAGCTAACTCGTTCCCGGCAGGTTTCAATTCCCCATAGCCGCGAATCCTGGCCTCACGGCCGCGTTCATTCGCAGCACGAGCTACAAATCCATCGAAGAGCCCGGGGAGGGCAGCCGCTCCCGCAGCAACTTTGGCCGCACGATTCACAAAGCTGCGGCGACTTTGCCTAGCGATTCTATCTTCCATATCAGGCATTTGTTAAATTTGTAAACTCCTTGGAGCTACATCATATACCAATATCCGGTGCGCGTCCAGCCGCTAAAGTCCTTGTTTTTTCATAGCGTTACAGACTATTTCAATTTCCACAAGTTGTCCACAAACAGGGGTGCTACAATTTCCTCGTGGCAAGCTCCATCTCGTCACAAAGCTGGACCCGCACACAGGTCTTGAGCCTTGTGAACATTACCGAACGCCGCCTGCGCGCTTGGGAGCACCAACACATGGTGGAACCCAGGAAGACCTATGCGTTCCGTGATCTGGTCACTCTGCGCACTTTGGAATCCCTGCGCGCCAAAAAGGTTTCCCCAAAAACCATTCACCGCATCATTGAGGTGCTTCATGGCAAACTGCGCCGCGTGAAGGATCCTCTCTCCGCCGCCAAAATTTTCCACGAAGGCAAAAAGTTGCGCGCCGAATTTGAAGGCCAGACCATGGATGCCCTGTCCGGCCAAATTCTCTTCAACTTCGATAAGTCTGAAGTGAAGCGGTTGGTTGCCTTCCCCAAGGAAGATTGCAAAGCAGCCAGGCACAAACAGCAAACGCAGATGGCCGAATCCGAATTCTGGTTTCAGAAAGGTTTGGAAGTGGAGCATCGTGCAGGGCCAGTGAGCGAGGCAATGTCGGCCTACGAAAAAGCTATTGAACTGAACCCGGCCGCAGTGGCATCCATGGTGAATCTGGGGACAATTCTATTTCATCAACGTAAGTGGCAGAAGGCCGAAGCGCAGTATAAGAAGGCAGTGGAAGTGGATCCGCAGTATGCTTTGGCGCAATTCAATCTGGCGAATCTTTATGATGAGCGCGGCGACCGCAAGCAGGCTGAGGAGCATTACCTGATAGCGCTAACAATAAATCCCCAATACGGAGATGCACACTACAATTTAGCGCTGCTGTATCAAGGCGAAGGTGCCACGCTAAAGGCCATAACGCATTGGAAGACCTATTTAAAGCTTGACCCACATAGCGATTGGTCGAAAGTAGCCCGCAGGGAGTTGGATAAGTTGAAGCGTACCATGGTGGATCAGGGTGCGCAGTTCAAGGTGCACTACGCCGGCGGCCGAGAGTAGACCAGTGGCAGGACGAACCCAGAGACCTCATCCGCTTTCAGAAAAAACTCGCCGAATGGGAGGTCCCCCAGACGCAGCCAATCCATCAACGCCGTTTTACCAAACCAAGCTTGACCACCTGCCGTTGCCTCAGTAGACTGGTCGGGTCATGTCAACTTCACACCACTCGCAGAACCGCCGGCGATTTCTTGCTTTCCTTGCTGGCAGCCCATTGCTGCACAGCCAACAGGTTCCAATCTCAAGCGTGGATCAAGCAATCAATGTAATGGATTTCGAAGAAGCGGCGCGCAAAGCACTGCCCCCTGCCCACTTCGGTTATCTTGCGACGGGTGTTGACGACGACGTCACGCTTCGAGCGAATCGGGAGGGATACAGTCGCATCTATTTACGGCCGCGGCGGCTTGTTGATATCTCCAAGGCTGATCTGCGGACCGAGTTGTTCGGCACCGTGTGGGACACCCCTATTGGACTGGCTCCGGTGGGTAATCAGAAGGCATTTCTTGCCGATGGCGAATTGTCCGTGGCACGCGCGGCGAAACAGAAACGGGCACTGCAAGTGCTGTCCACAGCAACGAATACATCGGTGGAAGACGTGGCTTCGACACTCGGGCGTGCACCATGGTATCAGTTGTATCCAACCTCAAAATGGGAAGTAACGGAGCGGCTGGTGAGGCGCGTTGAAGCGGCGGGATGTCCAGTGATTGCCCTCACAATCGACACGCAGGCTGGGCGGCACACCGAAACGTTGGAACGTTCGAAACTGTTGGATAAGCGTGTGTGCTCAACTTGCCATGGCACGCGGCCTGAAGATTTCTTCCGCCGCAAACCAATGTTCGCTGGTATCAACGTGGATGGTCTCAAAACGGCGAATGCAACATTGAGCTGGGAGCATGTCCAGCGGCTGAAAAAGATGACTTCGATGAAATTGCTGATCAAAGGGATTGAAACACATGAAGATGCGCGGCTTTGCTATGAAAATGGCGTAGACGGGCTGATTGTGTCAAACCATGGTGGGCGCGCGGAAGAGAGTGGGCGCGGCACCATCGATTGCCTACCCGAAATAGTAGATGCCGTAGGAGCGCGGATTCCGGTTTTGATTGATGGCGGCATCCGGCGAGGGACAGACGTGTTCAAAGCACTGGCACTTGGAGCACGCGCGGTATTCATTGGCAGGCCTTATATATGGGGGCTCGCTGCGTTTGGTCAGACCGGCGTTGAGCGGGTTATCGACATTCTCCGAGTGGAGTTAGAATTGACGATGAAGCAGTGCGGAGCCCGTTCCATACGGGAGATTGGCAAGAATTCGGTTGGGTTCAAGCCGGTCTAGTTGGTGCGCTTAGTGCTTGTCAGCGGGTTGCGATAATGAGTTGTTGTGCTGACATAGGTACGTCCATAATTTCCCGTGCTCCAAAGTCTGCCGCGTCGAGCATTTGCTCGTATTCTGCCATGGTGTAAGCATCACCGGAAGCAGTGTTCCCCAGCATCATCATGGAGAACGACGCGGAGGCGGGAGGCGTCAGACGGTCAGCGTTTGGTACAAACTCCAGCACCATCATCTGGGCTGCGGGCTTCATGGCTGCGTGGAAGCGCTTCATCAAGGTGATGTTATCTTCCATGGAAAAATGATGGAAGAGGTTTGTCACCAGAACCGTATCGTACCCGGTGCCCAGATCCGCAGTGAATGCGCTGCCAGGCAAGAGTGTCACTGGAATGCCGGCAGAGCGAGCATGTTCGCTGGTTACTTCAAGCACGCTTGCGAAATCTTGCACCACCAGTTGGCACGCCGGCGCTCGGCGCACGACGGCAAATCCAAATAGGCCATGGCTGGCCGCTATATCAAGAACCTTGGTCGGCGTGCCGTTTTGCATTACTTTGTCCGCAATGAATTCGGCGGATGTTGCCATCATCGGTTGCATTGTGCGTGCGAAGGTTACCCACTCCGACACTTCTTCACCAGCCAAGGGTTCTTTTAGTACTGTGTTCCCTTGCCGAATGGTCTCCGTCAAGCTGCGGAATGCAGTCATGATCTTGTCGTTCATCAGGAAGGGTAAAGTAGATGCCATGCTCGCTGGCGAACGAGTATCCAAAAAGGCTGCACTTGTTGGAGTATGAGCAAAGCGGTTGCCGGTTTTGGCGATTAACTCGTGAATGGCCAGATAGTCGCAAAGGATGCGCATTCCGCGCTCAGGCACGCCGGCTTTCGCTGCGAGTTCAGCCGCAGTGAGTGGTCCTTCGCCCAAGGCGTTAAAAACGCCTAGATCAACGCCTGCCTTTAAGGCTGCACTCCGTTGGTGAGCAGTGATGGTATCCCAGATCAAGCCCGGATTTGGTTCGCTCATGGTAGCTCCTTTGAATTTGAGGTAAAAGGATTTAAGGTGGGGACGCCGAAGGTTTCAAAATCGCCGATGTTGCGAGTGACTACAATAAGGCGGTGAACTTTGGCGGTGGCGGCGATCATTGCGTCCATTGCCAAGTCGCCTGACTTACCGTGCATCATCAACGCCCATTGACGGAAGGTTGCGGCGTCCAGGGGAAGGACTGGGTAATATTCCACAGTCTTTGAAAGCCACGCTTCAATTTCCGCGGCCTTCTGAGGATTTTGTGATCTGGTAAGTTCCACTCCTGCCTGCATCTCTCCGATACTGACAGCGGAAAGCAAGAGTTCGTCATCGCCGCATGCTGTAAGGAATTCAATGACGCCGCCGTGCGGCCGGATTTTCCTGGTTTCGGAAATGACGTTCGTGTCCAGCAGGAACACTAATCGAAGTCCACAGGCGGTCGAATGGAGTATTCCTTCCTTGGGCGAAGAGGGATCTCAAATTTCGGCGTTGGGGCAAGCAACCATTGCTTTAGTGGGGGCCGTGATGCTGCTTTCAGCTTACGATATTCCTCCATGGGAACCAGAACAGCCGTCTCCTCGCCATGATAAGTAACCACTTGAGGGCCCTGTTCGACGGTCGCTTTCAGAAATTCGCTAAATTTGGCTTTTGCCTGTTGAACGGCCCAAGATGGCATAGGGAGCACTCCACAAACTAGTTATAGCACTAGTCACTAAAGAAGTCAACTCTTATATTAGGAGAATTTGTCATAGTCAAAAGGCTCATCCACTAAGTGAAAACGAGCTTCCCCGGCCTTCTGCAAATAGTACGTTTTTAATGGAGTACGCTGTAATTGGCTCAATTTTCGCGCAGCCGGTTGGCCGTCCACCCATTCGTAAACTTGCACATCCCATGGATTGAAGCTAGTTAACAGGCCACGCTCCTTGGCGATACGGAACAGATTCACATTCCCTGGTTCATGGCCGCCAAGGTACATTCCGATCATGTCCAGGGTCAGACGGTTCTTACCGAACAAGACAATGTTGGTCAGATGGTCGTCACCAATCCCAAAGCCATCCCCATCACGCCCATAGATCCCTTCAATGATGTTCAGACCAGGGTTGAGTGTCTGGTAGTTGTCACAGGTTTTGTGAGCCCAAATCTCCTGATGCACAGGGCTCAAATTGTCAGGACTGTCGTAACGTGCATAGCCGATTTTGCGGTGGTTATCGAAATAACGAGTAACGCGAGGCTCCACGGCTTTGTGGATATCGGGCTTCATGAATTGGGGCACGCCGGTGACCATGCTCCAGCCTGGGCAGAAACGAACATAAGGCTTAACAACCAGGCCTTGCAGGTTTTTCGTAGATAGCGTCATACACATGCCGTGGGATTTCCATTTGGCTATGTTTAGAAGCCAAGTGGAGGGCTCATTCACAGGTGCGAAGTGCGGGATGCGGTTGTAAACCACTGGATCGTGCACTTTGGTCCAGGTCATTTCGTAGCTATCGCGGAAGTTCCGTTCGCGGCGTTCCGGCTCGTTCATATCAATGCCGTGACGTTCGTTAATATCGATGAATCCGCGGTAGTTCCAGGTTTGATAGTTATTAGCTTCCAGGAAGCTCATTTTACGAACCCCAAGTTCCTTGAGGCCAATCACGATGCCTTCGTAGAATGCGGAGTCGGTACCGGTTCCCCAGTTTTCAACATGTGGGCGGTTGTTGCGAACGCTTGTGAAATTGGGCTTCAGAATTACTCGATGGGATATTGGAACGCCTTGTGCCGCTGGGCGTAGTAGTTCGCGCGCCAACTCCAGGCCCGCACTTTGCTTGGCCATTTCATCGGTTTTCAAGGGGACACGCGTGCGCTTGATGAACACGGCGTTGGGATTGGCTTCAAGAAACGGATGCACTGCAAAGTGAGAGCTTGGAGTTGCGCCAGAAGCCAGCGCGGCCGAAGCGGTGAGGCTGAGAAAATCGCGGCGATTCAGATCCATCGGGGGTAACCTACCTATCTCGAAAATACCATGATCGGCAGGTAACAGTTATTTAGAAAATACTATAACCGCAAGCCGATCCAGTTTGGTTAAGAAGACTTCCGTGGAAGTACTTCGTCGTGCTGTTGAAAGCTGTTGTGGTTGACCACCTGGACTCAGCAGTTCCGCGCGTGAAAACTGGCCCTGCACATGAGCTTGAACTTCGGCATCTGCCATCGGAGCTCCGTAGTTCACCACGCGCAAAATCGCCTGCTGTTGATTGACGGCAAGGGTGGTGGTGGCGACGGCCGATGGCGCATTCCAAAGGCGACAGGGGCGGCGTTTGTGGGTAACCAGATCAATCACATCGAGCGCGAATTCGCTGGGATCGACGATGCGCTTGTTGTAAGTGACAACGGTACCTTTGCCCAGCGAATAAAAGGCACGGTCAGCTTCCTGCTTCCGAAGCCTCGCCTGCGGAGGCGCAGGTGAATCAAGCACAACTATAGACCCGCCGGCCTCAGCATGCCGGAATACCTGAGCCGGAACATTGCTTAGACCGGCAGCGACGAAGACCAGAATTAGAGGATCGGGATTGGGAAGTGCAGTCGCAGAGACGAGTCTTGGGCTTGCCCCGCGACGGAACAGCAGGTTGGCGATTTCACGGGAACGCGGAGTGGGCTCCACCAGCGCGGTGATGGTTGGGTGAGCTGGCTGAATGAAGAGACTTTGGCGGAGCCACTTGGCGATTGTGCCGAACTCCTTCCAAGCTTCAATAGCCGCCGGCGTTTGCTGTTCGAGGGCTTGGCGGAAAGATGGCGGCAGATCAAGAATGATGTTTCCGCCATTGATGCGAGCTTCAATCAAAGCCAATGAGAGAGTATGGAAAGGTGTTTGAACATCGGGTTGGACGCCCGCTTTGGCATCGGCACGATAGGCCAGCAGGGGCAGTCCGGCAGGGGCAAGCGCTCTTCGAAAGGGAGTGAGGTAGAGATTCGAATCAATCCAAGGTTCACGGCTGGCGCTGGCAACTTCAATGTCGCGACCAGCGGCAGCGGGACGCCGGATACCTGGCCAAAGACCGTCGGACGGTAGCACGGGAAGATCACTCGAAAGGTGAACGGTGATGCCTTGGCTAACGGCGGCTTGCGTAATTTCGGAATTCGGCTCTTCCAGCAGAATCACATCAACGCCGGCTTGCTTCCATAAGTTCAGGTGGCTGGTTTGTGGTTGTGGCCATCGGAAGACGAGTTGGTTAGGAGTGATATTCAGGGCCATGCGACTTCATGCTCCCAAAATGTGACCATTGGTGCAACCGGGAACTAAAGCTTTTGCGCTATCACTCGAAAGAACGGAGCAATGGGAACAATCAGCTTGCGGACGAAGTTCAAACCAAGAAGAGAGTTATAGAATTTGGCCACGCGTTGCAAATCCTCACTCCATATTTCTGGGGCTGCAACTTGTATATTGAAAAGGGGAGCAATGCGCCTGCGCAAATCAAACAGCGATTGTGGATGGGTGTGCAGATAATCCAGGCCGCTACGCCATTTTACATAGCCTTTCATCTTGCTTCGAGGCAACCAACCAACTCCCCAAACACCAACATGAGGATCCGCTGTAAGACTGAAGCGTTTGGGAGTAGTAGCTACAAAAAAGCCCTTGGGTTGCATCAACCTGGCTACTTCGTGAACCACCGGGTCAACTTGATCGACGTGCTCCAACACATCGAAGGCTGCCACTGAACCAAACATGTGGTCTGGAAATGGGAGTTGTTCGGCACATGCGCACACTAAAAGACAAGTAACTCCGGCTTCTTCCATTCGCTTCTTTGCAGTGATCAACCAGGTGAGAGATACATCCACACACCGACGGCAATTGTTCGCGTTGCCAAAGGAACTAGAAAACATCCAGTGCCACAGCCTAGTTCCAAAACCGGCGCATTCTCCGGCAGGAAGTTCATCCAACCACCTTGGTGTAACTCATCTTCGTGCTTGCGGCTTTCGGAATCGATGCCATGGAGCCGCCGTCGAAGGATATCAGCTGGAACACTGCTGCGCTCGTTCCAAACCTGCTTCACTAGATCTTCAAAACCCAATCGGTCAAAGTTATCGGCCAGCCTTTGCGCTCGCGCCCAGTCTTCCGCGTAATCAATCCAGGTCTCAGTGGCAATTCTCATGTCGGGGATTCCCCGCAGAGTTTTGAACAAGACGTGGCACTGCACGCATCGCCAGATTTCCTTTTCCAACCGGCACTCTCCGCGACAATGGGGACAGGCAATCGCGATCACGTGGTTGCTAAACGCCTTTGGGCGTAGCCCAATGATTTCGATACTTGCGGCGAAGCATTGCGTTGGCCTCAACGTCGTTGGGAATGGATTCATTGGCCGTATTGAAGTTTACATTTCGGCCAGTACGATGAACGATATTTCCAAGGTGACAGTGAGCACTGGAGATGTGTCCGATTTCAATGTCGCAGTTCGGCCGTTTGCGCGATATTACGCAATCGATGAAGTTCTGCATATGGAAGTCTTCCTTGCCATCCTGCTGTTCATCGATCATTTTGCCGGTCTTGTCGAAAATACGGTAGCCCCATTTCCGGTTCCAGCGGCCAATGTGCAGGAAGCCTTCAGTGCCATAAACGGCAACGCCATTGTCTATTCCTTCCAGGCCATAGTCATGCCAAATGCGCATTTCCCAAACTAGCCCTTTGCTGCCGTAATCGAATGACATATTCATCGTATCGGGAGTCTGTTGATCGTCCTGAAAATAATATTTCGCCCCTGAACCACTAACTCGCTTGGGAAGGTCGACGCCTAGCGCCCAGCGCGCTTGATCAATTTGATGAGCACCATCGTTGCCCATATCGCCAGTGCCAAAATTCCAATTCCAGTGCCACTTATAATGCAGCCGGTTTTCATTGAACGGCACCATTTCCGCAGGTCCAACCCACGTGTCATAATCCAAGCCTGGAGGAACTGGGCTGTTTTGTTTTGTGCCAATATCAGCGCGTTGTTGCGAGTTCCATGCCTTGGCCATCAGCACGCGGCCCAATTGGTTGGAGTGCGCGATTTCAACTGCGCGGATGGTGCTGGGGCGACTGCGAGATTGCATGCCCGCCTGCACCACGCGATTGTATTTGCGCGCGGCCTCAACCATCAGCCGGCCTTCGCGCAGATTGTGGGAAACCGGTTTTTCCACATAGACATCTTTACCAGCAGCGCAAGCAAGGATGGTGGCTGGAGCGTGCCAGTGATCGGGAGTTGCGATCACAACCGCGTCCACTTCTTTATCGTCCAGAACACGGCGCAGGTCGGCACTTCCGCGAACTGTGCCGTAGCCTGCCTTGGCAGCGCTGGCCTGTGCTTTTTCCAGACGAGCCTGATCCACGTCGCAAAGATGGGTGATCTTGACGTTGGGAACGCGTTTCAGTTCCGAAGTCATAATGGCCGAACCGCGGCCACCCATGCCGATCATTCCGATGCGAATTGTATCCGAAGGGGCAGCATTGATCCGGCTGGAAATCACGGCTGCACCAGCAGCAAGAAAGTAACGGCGATTTGGATTCTTCATTTATTTCCCAAAACAGTAAAGCATTGATTTTGTCCGCACATAAATTCGCCCGTCTTTAATTGCGGGTGTAGCATAGCTTTCCTCACCCATGTCATTGACGGTGATTACTTCCCATTCACTCCCGGCCTTCAAAACAGTAAGTTTACCTTCTTCACTAAGTAAGTAGATTTTGCCATCGCCAGCCACCGGCGAAGCTAAGTATTCGCCCAGGCTGGCCGCTGCGCGGCCTTGCTTAAGTACTCCACCAGTTTCCGGATTCAGCGATGTTACGATCCCGCCATCCTTCACCATATAGTAGACACCTTTATACAGAACTGGAGCAGGCACGTAAGGGAGATTCTTCTTCATGCGCCAAGTAGCGGCTGTTGGTGGAAGCTGTCCCAACGTGGAACCTGGCTTGAGGGAAACCACACCATATTCACCTGTCCCAAATTCCGAAACCGTCTTCCATTCGGCAGCTTCTATGAAGCCATTTTTGTCAGCATCAATCCAACCAAAGTGCTCTGCCCAGTCTTTGTAGGCCTGGAATTCGGCATTGGAAAGCTTGCCATCTTTATCGGTGTCATACTTTCCCA
>JAYUSZ010000046.1:0-15524 GCA_043755435.1 Bryobacterales bacterium
TTTGGCGCTGAGCATCTGCACTATAGGAACGGCTTTATTCGCGCGCACGTTTGCGCTAAAAGTGCAGGACCGAGCCATCCGCGCAGAAGAAAATTTACGACATTTTGTGTTGACCGGAAAGCTAATGGATTCACGGCTTACCAAGCAGCAAATCATTGCCTTACGGTTTGGTGATGACAAGGAATTTGCGGAATTGGCGAAAAAGGCTGCCGAGACCGGTATGGCACCGGACGACATTAAGAAAGCTGTGAAGAATTGGCGCGCTGATCTTGATCGCGCATAAGGTGAGTAAGCATGGCTGATTTTATTTGGAGGACCCGCCTACTTTTTGTGGACACCGATGCGAGTGGGCGGATCCACTATAGCGCTCTTTTTCGTCATGTGGAAGCGGCGGAGATGGAATTTTTCCGATCGATTGGAAGGCCTTTCGGTCAAATGCCATTCAGCGATTTTAAATATCCAAGAGTTCGAGTGGAGGCCGACTACAAGGCTCCAATCATTTGCGATGATCTGATGGACATTCACGTCTCTGTGGAGCGCATTGGACGATCATCCTACACCTTGGCGTTTTCCATTCGCAAAGAAGAAGCGGAAGTGGCTACGGCGAAAGAAGTGATTGCCTGCATGTCTGCTAAGACACAAAGTTCGCATCCGATGCCTGCTGATTTAGTTGCTGCCTTGAAACCATTTCTTCGGAGCAAGGAGTGATGACTCGGCGCGACTTGGGGGCGCTTCCACTAGCGGCATTCGCACCCAGAGTAAAGAGCGAAGCCGCTGGCGGCATTGTGCTGAACGAAGACAATAGCCACTTTTTCTTCAGCCGCGCTGGCAAGCGGCTTACTGCGGCAGACGTTGACCAGTGGGTGGATCAATACGCCGGCACACAGGTGAAAGAGCTGGTGATGAGTCCGAATTCCATGCGCACTTCCTATGCCAGCAAGGTTTGGGATCCTATCTGGCGTGGCTACGATCCTGGTGGCCCCGATAATCAAGCGCTGTTTCAAAGCACGCCCGCAGAGGCCCGGCCTAACGCCCGGAAATGGGTGCATACAGCTTGGCAGTTGGCCGAAGATGGCATTGACGTCTATGCCCGATGGATTACCCGCGCCCGGGTGAAGCAACTTTCCCCATGGCTTTCCATGCGGATGAACGATGTGCACAATACTGATGATCCTGCCAGTTACATGCATAGTGAATTTTGGCGGACGCATCCGGAGTTTCGACGCGTGCCATATCGCTTTGACGGGCTTAACGACAGAGCTTTTGACTATCGACACAAAGAAGTTCGCGAGCATCATTTGAAGTTGGTTCGGGAGCTTGTGGAGCGCTACGATTTCGATGGACTGGAATTGGATTGGATGCGCTTCGGCTACCATTTCCGACCGGGGCGCGAGGCTGAAGGTGTTCCACTGCTGACTGAATTCATGGCCGAGACGCGGCGAATTCTGGATGGTTGGCAGAAGCGCCGTGGACATCGCATTCAACTGAGTGCGCGCGTGGCATCGAGGCCCCAAACCGCACTGGGGCTTGGGATGGACGCAGTGGATTGGGCACGACGTGGTTTGGTGGATCAATTAGTGATCACCCCTTTTTGGCAGACCATTGAAACGGACATGCCGGTTGAAACCTGGAAACAGTTGTTGCAAGGCACTGGCGTGAAGTTATCGGCTGGGTTGGAAGTGATTGTCAGGCCCTATAATGCGTTCAGGCCGATTCAAATGAACTCTCTGGAAACTGTGCGGGGTGCGGCAGCGGCCATGCTTGACCGAGGAGCGGATCGGGTTTATTTGTTCAACTATATGGACGCCGATACGGCAATGGAAAATTTGGCGGATTATCCAACACTGTTGAGGGAAGTTGGGCAGTTGGCTACTTTGGCTGGAAAGCCGCGAAGGCACATTCTGACCTATGCGGATACATATGCGCCGGGGGAGACTCGTGCGGTTCCGCTGCCTCGGGAACTGACGGGAGGCTGGGCGGCGTTCCGCATGCCGACTGGTCCAAAGCCAGTAGGGATGCGCATGGAGATTCGCTTGGGCTTCGAGGGTGCTGGTTTGAAGGAAGTCCGGTTGAATGGAGAGTCCTGCGTCGCGGCCGGTTCACGCTCACTGCCAAAGCCGCGTCCGAACGGGGAGGCGCTGATGTTCCTTCCTCCGCAAGGAGCCGTCGCCAGAGGTGCCAATGTGGTGGAGGTTATAGGTACAGGCAAGATGCATTGGGTTGAAATTGCATTTATTTGAGACGCTGTGGGAAATGGAATCACCCGAAGGGTGAGACTGAAGTACTAAAAAAGGGTCACCAAAAGGGGACACCGGTGCCAGGCAGCTCGCTTAGAGCGACTTCGTGATTTAATGTGGATTGCGGTAGCTTGTGCCAGGCACCAGTGTCCCCGTTTGGCTTGCAGTATCCAGATTTGTCGAGATTATCTTCGGGAATTGTTACCACCGTCCCCGATTGTTCTACCCGATTGTTCTCCCGATTGTTCTCCCGATTGTTCTGGATCTTTTCAGATCCTTTCAAAAAACTTGCAACGAAATGGGTGCCTGTTCATATATATGGATGTGAGCAGTCAAACGCCAGCGACGTTCAACGAAATCTACGAAAAATATTCGAAGAGTGTTTTTCAGTTTGTGCTCTATCTTTCTGGAGACTGGGCGCGCGCTGAGGACGTTACTGCGGAAGTATTTCTGCGGCTTTGGACTTCGGAATCTGAAATTCGTACTGCCACGGTGAAGGCTTATCTATTCACTATTGCCCGAAATCTATATTTAGAGCAATGGAGGCGGGAACGCCGGAAAAGTTCACTGGAAGGGGATATTCCTTTTCAAGCGCCTCAATTACCAGACCTCATGAATCGGCAGGAAGTGGAGCGGGTGACAGTGGCGCTGGCGCAACTTCCGGAGTTGGAACGGGCAGCGTTACTGCTGCGTGCTGAAGATGAGCTTTCCTATGCGGTGATAGGCGAGTTGTTGGAAATTCCAGAAGCCTCGGCACGAATGAAAGTGTTTAAGGCGCGGATGAAGCTTACGGAAATTTTGGAAAGGAGCAAAATATGACTGTGACCAGAGCCTTGATTGAAGACCTGCTTCCGTTGTACGCGGCGGGAGAAGTGAGTGAGGAGACTCGGAAAATTGTGGAGGAGTTTCTGGCTGGTGATGTAGAGTTGCGGCAACGTTTGAAGTCGGCTGTGGCGCAAGCTTTGCCTAAGGTCAGCGCACCGGCTGGGATTGAAGCCAAGTCCATTTTGGAAACCCGGCGGTTGATCAAGAACAAGAATTACCTTTGGGGATTGGCATTTGGGCTGAGTTACCTTTCCATGTCGTTCGCTTTCAATTCTAAGAAGGGGCTGGTGTTTCTATTGGCTCGCGATGTGCCGTCACTGGCATTGCTGTTCTGTACATTTGGATTGTTTGCGTGGTTTCTGTTGCTAAGGAATGATTCGAAGATGCGGGGGACGGGGCTTGTTGCTGGAAAAGACCAATCGAATGGGGTTGGTTGGGTGGTGGCTAGCCTTGGGGTGTCCGCACCACTGGCAATGACCATGGGACAGTGGATTGGGCCCTGGACGATTGCGGTGCAAGTGGCTGTGGCGATTGTGACCTATTTGGTTTGGAGACGCTGAGCTAAGCATTTGCGACCAACATGCGACAGAATAGTAGGACCAAATGATTACCCGTCGAAAACTCATGTCACTGGCAGCCGCGACCGCTGCCCTGGATTCCTCAGCAGCTCCGAAAGTTCGGACCACCGTTGCTATTGACCGCGATCAATTCCGGATCAATGGGAAGCCCACGTATGAAGGGCGTTCCTACAAAGGGATGAAGATTGAAGGGCTGCTGTTGAATTCCAGAATGGTGCAGGGCATTTTTGATGATCTGAATCCGGTGACTAGAACCAAGTGGGCCTATCCGGATACTGGTAAGTGGGATCCGGAAAGGAACACTCGTGAATTCATTGAAGCAATGCCTGAATGGAAAAAGCATGGGTTGCTGAGTTTTACGATTAACCTGCAGGGAGGCAGCCCGGAGGGTTATTCGAAGCAGCAACCCTGGAACACTTCGGGCGTTAATCCAGATGGGACGCTGCGCAAAGATTTCATGGCGCGGCTGGCGCGCATTCTGGACAAGGCCGACGAATTGGCGATGGTGCCGATTGTTGGGATTTATTACTTCGGGCAGGATCAATTTGTGAAGGACGAAGCTTCTGTAAAACGTTCGGTGGAAAACACTGTGCGTTGGCTACTTGGACGTGGATACCAGAACATTCTTCTGGAAATTAACAATGAGTGCGATGTGAAGTCCTATGATCACGAAATTCTTAAGCCGGCGAGGGTGCACAAACTCATAGAATTTGCCAAGGGCATTCAACTGAAGGGACGCCGTTTATTGACGGGCACCAGCTACGGTGGGAACGGCATTCCTCTTCCGAATGTAGTTAAGAGTTCTGACTTCCTGCTCATCCATGGCAACGGAGTTAAGGATCCAATGCGGATTGCCCAGATGGTGACTCAGACCCGCCAAGTGGAAGGATACCGGCCAATACCGATTCTGTTCAACGAGGACGATCACTTCGACTTTGATCAACCGATGAATAACATGATTGCTGCGTTAGGCAAATACGCATCCTGGGGATACTTTGATCCAGGCAAGAGCGATTATGCGGATGGGTATCAATGCCCGCCGGTGAACTGGGGTATAAACAGTCCTCGTAAGAAGGCTTTCTTCCAATTGTTGAAAGAGGTGACCGGGGTTTAAGAGGCCGTTGCCACTAACCCCGTCGGGAAGTGCGGGCTGCCGGGACTCTTACTGGTTCGTAAGCTCCAGCGGTGGCGGAAAGTGCATTGGCCAAGTGAACCAATGACTGATCGGTCAGTTGGGCCATAGCGTTGATGCTCATGCCTTCTGCTTCTTTCAAGAACATCAGCTTCTTTTCGTTTTCAACGTAATCGATGCGGAGCCAGTCGCCTGCGCGGATTTGCTCGGTTGCAATCAGGTTGGACATGGGTTGGACCAACAATCGTTCCAAGGCTCGCTTTAAGTGGCGGGCGCCGTACTTTGGATCGATTCCTTCCTGCAACAGGAAATTTTTCGAACCATCGGTGACGGTGAATACGAAGGAGCGTTCTCCTAAGGATTGGAAAATTCTGTTTTGGACTAAGCGCAGTTCGATATCCAAAATCCGCCGAATATCGTCTTCGGCCAAAGGCTTGAACACAACAATTTTGTCGAGCCTGTTCATAAACTCAGGTGTGAATTTTTTCCGTGCTGCATCCACACCGCTGCGATTAATTTTGTCGTTCATCTTGTCATCCAAGGGCATACCGGATTTGGGAGCGGCGGCGCTTCCCAATCCAAATCCCAACCTTGGTGCGAGAAGACTGCTCATTTCATTGGCTCCCAGATTGGAAGTCATAAAGATCATTGCTCTTGTGAAATCCACCTTGCGGTTGTCGCCCAAGGTTAGAGTTGCCTTGTCGAGGATTCCCAAAAGGAGGTTCCATAAGGAATCGCTGGCTTTTTCAATTTCGTCGAACAGTATAAAGCTGATCTTCACTTTTTCCGTATGAAACTGGTTGATTGTTTCCTGACTGAGCAGTGGATGGGTTTCCCGATGACCAAGATATCCTGGAGGCGAGCCTATCAATTTCGCGATTTCATGGCTGTGCTGAAACTCGGCGCAATCAATTTTGATTACAGCACGCGGATTATTGAGCATGCTTTCTGCAGTTGCTTCCACAATGCGTGTTTTCCCAGTTCCCGTAGGTCCTAAGAATAAGAAATTTCCTATGGGGCGGCCAGGAGGGTTCATGCCTGTCAGATGCATCTGATAGATGTTGACAATCTGTTGCACTGCTTCCTGCTGACCAACAATGCATTTGCCCAGGCTTGCTTCCAGAGATTCTGCTTCCCGCCCAGTTCGGCTGGGATCAAGGAGTTGATTTAAGCGAACGACATTGTCCATCGGAAAATTCTCAGCCTCTTGCATACCCCCGGATATGCCAAGGCTGCTATTGAAGTTGTTGGCAATTTCTTTGCCATTCACCGGACTCTTGCTGAGTCGTTCGCGAGATTGCCATGATGCCGGAAACATGTTCCTCCACTTAACTAACTAATATTGAGCTACTTCTTCGGGGGCCTGGAGGGTCTGATTTCAACCCTGCTTACCGTTGTCCGTTCGGGCATTTTAAGCACCGTGATAACCATATCGGCAACATCTGCGGGACTAATTTTCCAATTTGATGCGGCGGCGTTTTTTTCTTTGGCCGTTCCGCCGAAATCGGTGTCCACACTGCCGGGCATAATCGATGTCACACGAATGTTGTCATACCTGTGATCGAGCATCATTGCCTCCGCCATGCCATTCATACCGAACTTCGAGGCGTTATACGCTGCCCCGCTTGCAAAAGGGTTCTTCGCTGCCAGACTGCTTAAATGAACAATGTAACCACCACCACTCGCTTTCATGCGAGGGATAGCCAGCCGCGAACAATGAAATGCCCCTGTCAAATTCACGTCGATTACCTTTTTCCAATCCGCCAGACTCAACTCACCAGCCGGCTTGAAAATACCCAGACCAGCGTTATTGATAAGGATGTCTAAACCACCTAAGGTCTTATCAGCAAAGTCGAAAAGCTTTTGTACGTCGTCTTCCCTAGAGACATCGGCGGGAAATCCAAAAACCTTCATCCCCTGGCGGACGAATTCTTCTGCTGCTGTGTTTGCGTGCTTGGCAGTGGTTCCAGTGAGAACTACGGAAGCTCCGGCGGCGGCCAGAGCCTGCACTACGGCGTGACCAATGCCACGAGTGCCGCCGGTAACAATTGCTTTCTTTCCTTCAATTTGAGTGTAAGTTTGGGATCCCATACTTCGATGCTATCTTAAGATGAAACCTTCGGTTCTTTCTATGTGGAGTTTGTTCTGGCTGCGGGTGGCAACCCTGTTGTATTCCTTGGGGCTGCTGCAAACTTTGTTTACCTTGTTCCGGCAGGGAGATCGCCTATTTGCCCTCGCAAAGTTAGCATTTTCAATCGGCACCATTTTCCACTTTGTTTCCTTAGTGGAGCATGGGTTTGCTGTCTCATCCTTATACGAATCGCTTTCCTTATGTGCCTATTTTTTGGCAGTCACCTACTTGCTAGTTGCCAAGTGGTATGACTTTCCATCGCTTTCCTTCGTAGCGTTTCCGGTGGTGTTCCTGCTTGCGGCGTTGGCTACTACTGACACTCCTACGGCAGGTTGGGCGGATCAGGGGGTCCGCAACATTTGGCTTGTTGCACACGTGATCCTGGTGAGTTGCGGCTACGTCGCCATTGTGATTACAGCTGCCGCTGCGGCTGGGTACTTGCTGCAGGAACGTCAATTGAAGAATAAGGAAAGTGGTGGATTTGTTAGTAGTCTGCCTCCGCTATCCATTCTGGATTCGCTCACTTCACGAGCGATGACTGCGGGTTTTGTACTTATCACATTAGGATTTTTCACCGCTTGGGGTTGGGCCTTCATTGAATCAGGGTCGCGATGGCTGAGTGAGGCGAAGGTTCACATTTCGTTGCTAACGTGGCTCTTCTATCTGTTAGTGATGTACCTGCGAGTGGTGGCTGGGTGGAGGGGAAGGCGCGCCGCGTTCTTAGCCGTCTATCTGCTGCTGTTCTCTGGTTTGACTTGGGTTTCGCACAGCGGGTTGAGGTCGCTGCTGGAACGATGAAACTCCATCTGGCAGGGCTCAATCACAAGACCGCACCAGTGGAATTGCGCGAGCGCGTGGCATTTGATGCCTCTGTTCTTGATACATGCTTACGGGAATTGAAGCATTTAAAAGGCTTGGAAGAAGGGCTTATTCTTTCCACATGCAATCGCGTGGAAGTGTTGGTAAGCGCGGCGGACGATGCTGATGCTAGAGGCTGTATTGAAACCTTCCTTGAAACCACCAGCAAGCTAGTTGGCAGCAAGCTTCGCAGTCACTTGTATCATTTGGAAGGTAAGGATGCAATTCATCATCTTTTCCGGGTGGCCTCAAGTCTGGATTCCATGGTGGTTGGAGAGCCACAAATCCTGGGGCAGATTAAAGCTGCTTTCAGTGCCGCCAAGCAAGCTGGAGTGGCCGGTCAGGATTTGGAGTTCGTGTTAACGCGTGCCTTCGGTGTAGCTAAGCGCGTTCGGACGGAAACGGAAATAGGATCCTCTGCTGTATCGATCAGTTTTGCGGCAGTGGAATTGGCACGGGAAATTTTCGGCTCTCTGAAAGATAAGAAAGTGATGCTGATTGGCGCAGGCAAAATGTCTGAACTGGCAGCCCGTCATTTGAAACGATCTGGAATTGGGGAAGTGCTTGTTACCAACCGGACCCGTAATCGAGCAGAGCAGATGGCTTCACTGTTTTCAGGCAAAGTTGTGGAATATGGCGACATGCTGAAGGCTCTTCCTGGTGTGGATATCGCCATTACTTCCAGCGGCGCCCCCCATTTCATTTTGACTGAGGAGAACATGCGTCCTGTGATGGCAGCGCGTCGGCATCGGCCGATGTTTCTGATTGATATTGCTGTTCCGCGTAACATTGCTCCCGAAGTGAATAGTCTTGAGGCCGTGTTCCTTTACGATATCGACGATCTTGGCCGTGTGGTGGAAAAGAATCTGAAAGGCCGTCAATCAGAAGCGGAGCAGGCGGAGACGATCATCACCGAGGAAGTGGAAAAAATCCTCCATCGCATGGAGGCCCGCAAGGTGACCCCAACGATTGTGAAGCTGCAAGAGCAGGTGGAGAATTGGAAGAAGTCAGAGTTAGACCGAGTGCGCGGTAAGTTGGGCGAATTGTCGCCGCAGCAAAATGAAGCGGTGGAAACTTTGCTGCGAGGGGTTATGAATAAAATGCTGCACGGTCCTTTAAGCGAATTACGCGCCACTGCTGGCAAGCCCGAAGGGGAACTGACGGCGGAAATGATTCGGCGGATGTTTAAGTTGGATTCTTAGTGTAGAAAGATCCGTGAAGGTGGTAACAATCGTAGAAAGATCCGGGAAAAGATCCGGGACGGTGGTAACAATTATCTGGGTTCAAAGCCGGAGTTGGATGTCGTGCTAATTGTTACCACCGTCCCGGATCTTTTCGTCCCGGATCTTTTCCGGATCTTTTCTCAAGGGGAACTGACGGCTGAATTGATTCGACGGATGTTCAAGCTGGATTCATAGGAGATTAGAAGGTTGCTAGTTATTGGTTCACGAGGATCGCAGTTGGCTTTATGGCAGTCGCGGTGGGTGGCTGCGCGTCTGGCACTGTTGGGATTTGAAACTCGGATTGAAATTATCCACACCACCGGGGACAAGATTACCGACGTGCCTCTGTCCAAAGTTGGTACC
Organism: Bryobacterales bacterium; assembly: GCA_043755435.1. GTDB lineage: Bacteria > Acidobacteriota > Terriglobia > Bryobacterales > Bryobacteraceae > JANXSF01. The sequence continues at coordinate 9,348 of JAYUSZ010000046.1, forward strand.
AAGGGATTGTTCACCAAGGAAATTGAAGAGGCTCTTCTGGCGAAGACTGTGGATCTGGCAGTTCACAGTTTGAAGGACATGCCTACCGAACTTCCAACTGGTCTGACGTTGGCGGCAATCCCTGCTCGCGAAGACCCACGCGACGCAGTAGTCGGCAGCCGCATTGTCGATCTACCCCATGGCGCGAAGGTCGGCACCAGTTCTCTTCGACGTTCGGCGCAGTTGGCCCAGCACCGTCCGGACCTGCTCATTGAGTCCATTCGAGGCAATGTAGACACCCGGCTGCGCAAGCAGGCCGAAGGTCAGTTCGATGCTATCATTCTGGCCTCTGCTGGATTGAGAAGGCTAGGTTGGCAGGACAAGATTGCCGAATCCTTAGATCCGAACTTTATGATTCCCGCTGTGGGGCAGGGTGCCTTGGCGATTGAAACTTTGCTGAGCGGGCCAGGATTTGAAGCATGCAAGCAGATGGACGACGCAGCAACGCGCAGTTGCGTAACTGCGGAACGTGCAGTGTTGGCGGAGTTGGGCGGAGGTTGCCAGGTCCCGTTGGGAGCCCATGCCACGCTTGCTGGGGGCATTCTCACTGTTATGGCAAAAGTGATTTCCCCAACCAGTAGTGCTTCTTTTGCAGGCACCGTAGTCGGCCCTCATGCTAAGGCAGCTGAGTTAGGTCAGCAATTGGGACAACAGCTTTTGGCGGCAGGTGCAGCTGATATTTTGCGCGAGGTTTATGGACATTGAGTAAGTTGGGGAAAGTTTATCTGGTTGGCGGTGGCCCTGGTGATCCGGATCTGATCACAGTGAAGGGCCGCTCCGTGCTGAAGCAGGCTGACGTGGTTGTTTACGACAATTTGGCATCGCGAGAACTACTTGCCTATGCACCGGCGGCTCAGCATATTTACGCGGGCAAGAAAAAGTCCAACCATTCGATGCCGCAGGAAGAAATTTCGCAGCTGTTGGTGGATCAAGCACGGTTGGGAAAAAGAGTCGTGCGATTGAAGGGCGGAGATCCGTTCATTTTTGGGCGTGGCGGCGAGGAAATGGAAGCGTTGGTAGATGCGGGCATCCCTTACGAAGTGGTGCCAGGAGTGACTGCGGCACTGGGGATTGCGGCGTATAACGGAGTACCTCTTACGCATCGGGATCATACATCGGTTGTCAGTTTCGTAACTGGCCATGCGCCGGATCAAATTGACTGGTCGAAAGTAGGGCATGCCGAAACGCTGGTCCTTTATATGGGGCTTTCCTACTTGGCTGATATATCTAAGAGAATGATCGAAGCTGGAAGAAATCCGCATACACCGGCGATGGCCGTTCGTTGGGCAACGCGCTCCACGCAATCAACCATTGTTGGAACTCTGGCGACACTCCCGGGTTTGGTAGAGCACGCGAAGATGAAGCCGCCGGCAACGATTGTGGTTGGCGAAGTGGTGGCGTTGCGTGACAAATTAAATTGGTTTGAAAAGCTGCCGTTGTTTGGCAAGCGCATCGTAATTACTCGGGCCGCAGCGCAGGCGGGAACGCTGGGGCATCAACTGCATGAATTAGGCGCTGATGTTGTTGAGCTACCGGTGATCGCTTTTGCTCCACCGCTGGATACTGCGCCTCTTGATGCAGCCTTGGCTAATCTTACGGCTTATGATTGGCTGATTTTTACCAGCGCGAATGGCGTGCGTTATTTTCTGGATCGGCTAGATCAATCCCCTTCTGATTTACGTGGTCTGCGGGCCAAACTATGCGCCATTGGACCTGCTACTGCGCGCGAGTTGCAGGCATTGCATTTGAAGGTGGACGTGATGCCTGAAGAATATGTAGCTGAAAGTCTGGTGGCTGCCATGAGCCGGGAAACGTTGGCCGGTAAGCACGTCCTGATTCCGCGGGCTGCTGTAGCGCGCGATGTTGTGCCCATTGAATTGCGCAAGCTTGGTGCCCACGTGGATGTGGTTGAAACCTACAGGACAGTGGTTCCGGTGGCATCCGAACTGTTGGCGAAGGAATTATTTGGGGCAGGGAAGCCCGATTGGATTACGTTCACCAGTTCTTCCACTGTAAAGAACTTCCTTGCACTGGTTGGGGCAGAGGCATTGCTTGATGTGAACATTGCCAGCATTGGTCCAGTCACTTCGGCTACTGCGAAAATGCATGGTCTTGACGTAACCGTGGAGGCTCAGCCTCACACCATAGAAGGCTTGGTTGAAGCGATTCTCAACTATTCACGACGATAGTGCCGTAAATCAACATTGACCATTATTGGCTTTGCAGAGGCCTTTGCGGCAGCATAGCTTTCCGGGATCAGTTGTTTGGATTGAACTGTATTTTCTTCCATACTTTGGAACTGCTTTTCTGCATTGAGAGCTGTGCCGCCGGAAACCATTCCGAACAGACTGGCAACGTTCATCGCATTTGGAGAAACGATGATGACCAACTTTTCGACTCCAATGTTGCGGTCCATTCGGAAGAATCGACCACCTTCGGGGACCAGACTTTGTTTGCCTGCGATGGCCCGGTTTTGAGTGCCGGTGTTCGAGGCAGGATATAGAAGTTGATACTTACCCGGCGCACCATTCAGGGAATCTTCCTTGCGTAAGGTTCGGATTCCAGCTTCGCCCAAATACCGATTCATATCGTCAGGATTTCCTTCCAGCGTGCGATGCAGAACGTACACGTGGGAATCCTTGCTTATTGTGAAACGGAGGCGGAACTGTTCGCCGTCTACAAAGCGGCGGGATGCATGAACAAGGCTCTCACCCCCATCGTTTTTCAACAAGACTTCGTATTTTAGGGCAGGAGCAACGGTAGTTGTCCCTTCTACGACGCTCAAACCTTTCTCGAAAATATCTTTCGGTTCTAATCTGGATTGAGCTCCAACAGGACACAGCAATGCGGCAAGCAATGTAACAATACATATAAAGTTAAATAACATTTTGATTCCTTCTACTGTTTCGGTATAGACAGTACAAATTGCGTTGTTTGTGATCTGCCGGATTGAAGGAGTTTCATAAGTACTTCCAACTCGCCTTTGGCTTCCAATTTCTTTCCAATGAACTTTTCCAGCCCCGCGGGTTTGCTATCAAACGCGAATACTTTTAGAACTTCCGTTCCAAAGGGCGCTGCTACTTCTGTTTCTATTGCTACAACTGCCTGGCTTGCGTTGGCGGCTTTTAGGTCTTCAAGTTTGTTCGGATAGAGCACAGTGATTGTTCCGCTAACATCCACATCAATCAGCATCAGCCACGCGCGGCGATCAGGAATCATTGTTAGTTTTAGGCGGCTTCCAGCGCGATAGACGCCTTGCAATTGTGTGCCATTCTGACTAACTTCCTCGACTGCTAGTGAAACGTTGAACGGTTGCGACGGGTAGCCCAATGTCACCACTTTCTGCGCTTGCGCCAAATTCAAAATGTGCTGGATTGTTTCTTCCGTAGACAACTGACCGAAGAACATTTTGCCGCCTGTGCGATGAATCAATTCATAGCCATTGTTCGAGCGCCGGGCGAGAACGTCATATTCCTTGGTCACAACTTTGATGTTAGTACCAGTCTTTAATTGAGTAGCCAAAGGGTCAACGGGTGGTTCCACTTTCACTCTTAAGGCTGTCTCAGATTTGATCCTGGCTGCGGCTGGGGAATTCGTTTGTCCCAGCAGCGGTTTGGCTATTAATGGATCTTCCCATTCTTTGGGAAACAGTTGGGGTGTCTGTCCAAAGCTGGCCTGTACCGTTTCCATTAGGTATTGGTGAAGCTCGCGGTAGGTAATCAATCCGTCATGATCCAAATCGGCTTCACCATTAAGTCCAGCTAGAAGACCATTCGTGAAAGCGCCATGGGGGCGTCCATCTATGGTGCTGCGGTGTCCCTCGTCGATAGCTTTTTGAGGAATATCCCATGCCTTTTCGTTTCGAGCAGATGCGGAGATGTAGACAAGATTGCGATACGGCCATTCCTCTTTCATAGGCTCTACCTCAGGGATCTTCGCATCTTTTTTCAGAGGCCTGGTATCTACAATTTCCAAATCGCGTGCAACCAACTGAGGTATGAACTTGGCGGACTCTCCTGAAAAGCAAGCGTCGAATAGAACCATTACTTCCGCATTATGTTGTAGCTGCAAGAAGCGTTTCTTTAGGTCGGAACTACCGACTAAAAGACTGCTTACCATCTGGGCGGGTGTGCCTTTTCTGAAATCATAGGGCACAATCGCCCCGGTCCGCATATCTAACCCCAAGCCCCGATTTGCAGAATCATGAAAGCTTGTGCCATGGCCACTGAAGTAGATCAACACAAAGTCACCAGGTTGTGTAATTTGAATTAATTTATCAATTCCCGCTAAAATAGCTGACTTGGTAGCGGCAGCATTTACCAGGCTCTGCACATTGTTCGGCTCAAATCCCCAGGATTTAGTTAAGGTGATCTTCAGGGCCGCTACATCATTGGTTGGGCCAGCTAGAGGTGAGACACTTGGGAAATATGGAAACTCCCCCACTCCGATTAGTAACGCCCGGTTGGTTGAAAATCCGATGCAAGCGTTGAATAAAATCAGAAATGTGAGTTTGTTTATCACGGCAAGCCTTGCCTTTGTAGAATAACTCATGGAAGAACCCCAACAGTTACGACATACTAACTACATGAGGTATCTGAAGACACTTCTCGCACTTTTCATTACCGCTGCTCCCAGTTGGACACAGACCACCGATGCTAAGCGAATTCAACCAGTTGCGATGCGTGCTCCCGAACGACGTGCCCTCCTGATTGGGAACAAGAGCTATCCAAAATCAAAGCTGGCCAACCCTGTGCATGATGTTGAGGATTTGGCGAAGGCGCTGGGGCAAATTGCTTTCAAAGTACAAGTGCTTACCGACGCCACGATGAAGCAGACTAACATTGCAATTGAACAGTTCGCATCTGGCTTGGTTGCCGGCGACATTGCATTGCTGTTCTATTCCGGGCACGGGCTGCAGATTGATGCTGAAAATTATTTGGTCCCGATAGACTTCGCCGCTGCCAACGAAACCCAAGCGAAGGCGCAATCTGTCCCTTTCAGTAAAGCGAAATCGATGCTGGAAGCCAGCCGTGCAAGCCTGGTGGTGATGATTCTTGATTCGTGCCGAGACAATCCGTTTACCACGCCAGGGCGTCCAACCAAAGGGTTGGCTGCCCTTGAGGCAGATCTGGGAGCTTACATTGCTTTTGCCGCAAGCCCTGGGCAGACGGCAAGTGACAATTCGCGGGAGCGCAATGGACTTTTCACCAAGTACTTGCTGGCTGCGTTGCTTGAGCCACTGAATGTTTCTGAATTGTTCCGCAAAGTGCGCCAGCAAGTTTATGAGGCATCTGAAAAACGACAGCTTCCATATGTGCATGATCAGGTTGTGAGCGATATGTATCTGCGTTCGCACACCGTAACGGCTCCATCTCAATCCCCTGCGCAAGATGTTTTTGACAAAGCAAAGGAGCGTTACTACCAGAAGGATTGTAATCAGGCCATTGAGGCGTTCGACCTAGCTGTACGCCGCGACCCTGGCAATGCGATGGCCCACAATGCTTTGGGGATGGCATACGTCTGTGCCCAAATGTACGCGCTAGCGGCGAAGAGTTTTTCGATGGCCATTCAACTGAACCCAGCTATGGCCAACGCTTATCTTAATCGTGGTCAAGTATTTCTATTGAACGCGCAATACGAATTGGCATTGCAGGATTTCGATTGGGCCGTGGAGCAGGATCCCACTGATGCTGTGTCGCACTGGCACCGGGGCAAGGCGCTGTTCGGATTACGCAGGTATGAAGACGCTCAAGCAGCCTATAGCAATGCGATTCAAGCAAACCCTTCTGACTCAAACGGTTTTCATGGCCGCGCGCAGGTGCTGCATCAATTAGGGAAATACAAAGAAGCATTGGCCGATTTCGATTCGGCCTTGGCTCGAAAACAGGATTGGCCTATTGCAAGGGCAGACCGGGAACGTACGCGTTTGCGGCTTGCGTCTATGCGCTAGTGTAGTGTCCAACAAATAACTAGTCAGATGAAGCGGCCTTGTTACCAGCGCTTACCAGCGGTTTCAACGCTTTTTCCCAAGGACCCTCTAAAAACTTTCATTTACAAAAAATATGGCCGCGGATGCACGCTGATAAACGCGGATAAGCACAAAACAAGATTCCGATCGCCAAGCATTTGAGCGCAGTA